>VYCT01000355.1 GCA_009843785.1 Candidatus Poribacteria bacterium
ATAGAAATGCGAAAGGAGAAGGACAAGAAATGGAGAACCATCCGTACGCCCCGGCGGAAATAGAACCCTATTGGCAAGCCGAGTGGCGTGAAAAAGAAGCATTTAAAGTTCCAAACGATATTGAAATACTGAAAACCAAACCGAAATTCTATGTGCTTGGTATGTTTCCCTATACCTCAGGTGCTGGACTTCACATGGGACACGCGAAAAATTATGTCCCGACCGATGTGCTCGCCAATTTTCGGCGGATGCAGGGCTACCACGTGATGCACCCGATGGGATGGGATGCTTTCGGACTTCCGACGGAGCGGTACGCGGTACGCGAAAATGAACATCCAGCGCACGTTACAAAACGGAACACAGAGACCTTTCAGCAGCAGATCCAACGCATCGGTCTCTCTTACGATTGGTCTCGCAAAATTGACACCTCCCTACCTGAATATTACAGATGGACGCAATGGATTTTTCTCCGACTCTATGAAAAGGGTTTAGCATATCTCGCCGATGTACCGGTCAATTGGTGTCCAGCGTTAGGCACCGTTCTCTCAAACGAAGAGGTGAAAGACGGTAAATACGTTGAAACCGAAGACCCCGTTGAACGCCGCCTGATGCATCAATGGATGCTCAAAATTACGGCTTATGCGGAACGGTTGTTGGAAGACTTGGATTTATTGGATTGGCCCGAGGGTCTCAAAGAGATGCAACGTCACTGGATCGGCAAGTCGGACGGTGCGGACATCACCTTCAAGATCAAAGATAGCAATGAGACATTCACCGTCTTCACGACGCGTCCGGATACACTCTTCGGTGCGACCTATTGTGTGTTGGCCCCTGAACATCCGCTTGTTTCTGAGATAACACACCCTGATGCTGCAGCTGCGGTTGACGCTTATGTCAAGGAAGCTGTCAACAAATCTGATCTTCAACGGACGGATCTCGCTACAGAGAAGACAGGCGTTTTCACAGGTGCTTATGCTATTAACCCGTGCAACGACACGCCTATCCCAATTTGGGTTGCGGATTATGTGCTGATGACTTACGGTACGGGTGCAATTATGGCAGTGCCGGGGCACGATGAACGCGATCACGAATTTGCCTCAACCTTCGGTATCCGTATCGTTGAAGTTATCCGCCCCTTCCCAGTAACGGGCGGGGACCCCGGCGGTGAAAAGCCGATTGAAGAGGCGCCGTTTGAAGGAGACGGTGTTTGCGTCAATTCCGGTTTCCTCAACGGTTTGCAGGTGGCTGAGGCAAAGCAAAAGATGATTGCTTGGCTTGAAAGTGAAGGAAAAGGTGCGCGTCAGGTACAATACCGTTTGCGGGATTGGCTCTTCTCGCGGCAACGGTATTGGGGTGAACCCTTCCCGCTGGCACACCTTGAGGATGGGACGATTGTTCAACTACCGGACGAGGCGCTGCCAGTAGAACTGCCACCGATTGATGCTTATAAGCCGACAGAAGACGGTAAACCGCCACTTGCCCGCGCCGATGCAGAATGGTTGAAGGTCACACTTCCCGATGGCAGCGTTGCCACACGGGAAACGAACATTATGCCGCAGTGGGCAGGCTCCTGCTGGTATTATCTCCGTTTCCTTGATGCCCACAATACCGAGGCACCTTTTGATGCCGCACTTGAACGCTACTGGATGCCGGTAGACCTCTACATGGGCGGTGCCGAGCATGCTGTCTTGCACCTGCTCTATGCCCGTTTCTGGCATAAAGTGCTTTACGATTCTGGATTGGTCTCCACGCAAGAACCGTTCCAAGGTTTGCTTAACCAAGGCACGATTCTCGCTGAATCGTACCAAGACACTGCAGGTAAATACTACTATCCGCACGAAGTTGAGCAGAAGGATGGAAAAGCCGTTGCGAAAACCTCTAACGTACCACTCCAAACGCAGATGGAGAAGATGTCTAAATCGCGCTTTAATGTCATCAATCCGGACGACGTTATTGACAATTACGGCGCGGACGCACTCCGGCTCTATCTGTTGTTTATCGGACCCGTCACGGCCAGCACACCGTGGCAGGATGCGGGTGTAGAGGGGGTCTATCGGTTCCTTCAACGTGTCTGGCGGCTTGTTATTGATGAAGATAGCGGGGAACTCAGCGAGGAGTTGACCGATGTTGTCGGTACGACGGATCCCGAACTCTGGCGCGAGCTCCACAAAACCATCAAGCAGGTAACGGAAGACACAGAATCCATTGATAAAATGAACACCGCGATTAGCCAGATGATGATCTTCGTTAACAGTGCGACACAGGCGAAATCGCTATCGAAGGAGACCTTGAAAATCTTCTTGCATCTGCTCTCGCCTTATGCGCCGCACATTGCGCAGGAGTTGTGGCATCGTCTCGGCGAAACAGGTTTCATTGCGCAGGAACAGTGGCCCACACACGACGCATCCGTTCTGACGAGTGCGACCATAACTATCATTGCGCAAGTCAATGGGAAACTCCGCAATCGGCTCCAACTCCCCGCTGATGCAACTGATAAAGAGATTGAGGCAGCCGCGCTTGCAGATGAGCGGGTTCAGCGATTTATTGAAGGCAAACCGATTCGGAAGGTCATTGTTGTGCCAAACCGTCTTATCAATATCGTTGTTTAACAGTTATCAGTTATCGGTTATCAGTTATCAGTTAAAGAGCGGTGTGATTTAATCAAAACATCTTTTACCGAAGACTCTCACTGCGAGGCAAACCGACAACCGATAACCATTCTTCTGATAACTGAGTACGATTAAAAAGGTGAACGTATGCGTATCGGACGGGTAATATGTGTGTTTATATTAGTTGCCATAGTGGGTGGAATTGTGTCTGCAGACGATAGTGCGGGGAAATTGGTCTTTGCCATCCGTGAGCCGTTCCAGCATGAAGACGGTTTCCGAGCGGCAGCACGGGCACTGGAGAAAGGTCGAGATACAGAAAAATGGTGGGAGTTCTATCAGTATAACATCTGCACGATGAATCCGGATGGCACAGATTTCCGCCGACTCACGAATGATGGGGTTTCGCACACCCCGCGATGGTCACCGGATACCGGACACATTGCTTACATATCCGGGCTGGACGGGGCAGAATCGCTATATGTGATGTCGGCAGATGGTCGCGAGAACAAGCGACTCATCAAGAGACAGTATGACATTCACGATTTCTGGTGGTCTCCGTTAAGTCACGCCCTTCTGGTTGTCGTCGAAATTGACCGTCCGAAAGATCGGCTGGAAAATTGGGAGGTAACCGTTGATGGGCAAATAAAGCGGTGGCGGACCCAGCAGTGGGCAATGGGATGGCTCCATTGGGATGCGAAAGGCGAAAAGGTTAAAGAACCGAAAAGACGATTGCTTGATGTGTTGCCGAAGGGAACAAGCTGGCCCGAGTGGTCGCCAGACCGCAAATGGATTGCGTTTAAGACCGAGGGGCTTCTTGCCCTTGCTGAACCGGAGGTCGTTAGTATGAGCCGGAAATGGTTTCTGCAGCGCGACGAACCGCCGTGTCAAAACATTGAAGAGTGGTCGCCAGATGGCAAACAGCTTCTGTTTTATACGTCAGGTGAGATCTGCGTTGCCACTGTGGAGCAGGGACGATTTAAGAACTATCGGAATCTGAGTCTTTACCCAGGACGGCAGGCAACATGGAGTCCGGACGGCAGCCAGGTTGCGTTTATCGGTAAAGATTCAGACGGGCGGCGCACCAGTGAAATCTTCATCTTAGATGTTGGAACTGGGAAAATGCAACAGATAACCTCAACGACTTACGATTATTTTGATTTACATTGGCGATAACTATTCTATGACAGACTCTACATTTGTTAATAATGAAAATACCGTTAACGGCAGCGTTTCGATGATTCCATTGGGAGGCTTAGGGGAATTCGGGCTTAACATGATGGTGTACGAAACCGAGGATGACCTTATCGTCATTGATACCGGTTTCATGTTGCCGAATGCAGAGATGCCCGGTGTCGATCTCATATTCCCGGATATCCGCTATCTCATTGAACGACAAGAAAAGATTCGTGGGATTCTTCTAACGCATGGGCACGAGGATCATATCGGTGCCTTAGCCTACGTTTTACGACAGTTGGATGTGCCCGTTTACGGCACGCAGCTGACGCTCGCGATTGCAAGCGGACGGCTGCGTGAATACGGCGTGCTCGGTAAGGCGCAACTCAACGCGATTGCTCCCGGTGATACCGTTGAGTTGGGTGATTTTACGGCTGAATTCATCCATGTCACGCACAGCATTCCCGATAGTGTCGCCATCGCGCTCCGGACGCCGATCGGTGTGATCGTCCATACAGGCGATTTCAAGTTTGACATGACCCCTGTTGATGGTAAGTTGAGTGACGTTCAGACGCTCGCGCGCTTAGGTTCGGAAGGCGTACTGATGCTCGCCTCCGATAGCACAAACGCGGAGCGACCCGGGCAGACCCCCTCTGAACGGAGTATTTATGATACGATAGACCATATCTTTCAGAGGACTGAGCAGAAGCTATTTCTCTGTACCTTCTCCTCAAGTCTGCACCGTATCCAGCAATTCATTGATCTGGCAAATATACACCGACGGCTCATTGCTGTCAGTGGACGTTCGCTCCTCAACAATGTGCGCACCGCTTCCGAACTGGGTTACCTTCACTTGAACCCGGACTATCTTATTGATGCACGCGACGCGGCTATGTTCCAACCGCACGAGGTGGTGATTTTAAGCACCGGCAGTCAAGGGGAACCGCGCTCCGCCTTAGCATTGATGGCACTTGATAATCATCCGTTTTTAAAGGTAGAGCCAGGTGATACCGTCGTCGTCTCGGCACGAATCATCCCCGGTAACGAAAAGGCTATCGGAAATGTGAGGAACCATCTGCTCCGACGCGGCGCGAAAATATACTACGAACGCAATGCCGATGTCCACGTTTCAGGACACGGGTCAAGCGAAGATTTAAAGTTGATGATCAATCTCTTGCAGCCCAAATTTTTTATGCCGATGCACGGTGAATACCAAAATCTTGTACGGCACGCTGAACTTGCCGAATCCGTCGGCATCCCGAGTGACAACATCAAACTCGCTGAAGATGGGGAGCTCATTCACCTGACCCCTGAGACGTGCGAGATTTTCGGACGCGAAGGGCGTTCTGGACGCGTGCTTGTTGATGGGAAACCGGAAATTGAGCTTGAGGATATTGTCCTACGCGACCGTATCCAACTTTCTGAAGAGGGCATCCTTGTCCCTATTATTGTTCTGCACAGTGATACAGGTGATAGCGAGCAGCCGCCAGCCGCCAGCCGTCAGCAAGATAGCGATCAACCCTCAGCTGTCAGCGATCAGCAAGCAGATTTAATTTCAGCAGAAAACCTCTTGTCTGAAGGTTTCCAACAGTCTCCGGCAGAAACCGATAGCCATTCCAAAACAGGATTGAATGCCGGACAGGTAGAAATTATCTCACGTGGATTTGTCTACATGGATAAATCAGAGGAACTCATAGAAAAAGCGAAAGAGATTACCCGCGAGGCCATCGAAAACCTGAGCGACGAACAGAAATACGAAACCGAGATCGTTCAAGATGAGATCCGAGGCGCGCTCCGACGGTTTTTCTCCAAACAGATGCAACGCACCCCACTCATCTTCCCCGTTGTCATGCGGGTTTAGGACGCATCTTAAATGTTTATACTCAATGAATCATTATGAATTATCCAGACACAGATAAGCCGCTTACAGTTGAAAATATTATAGAAATCATCAGCCGCTTGCATTTTCCTTATTCAGGTTTCCTTTACAATATTGAGCAGACAAAGTTGGACGGAATTGCCAAACTAATCAAGGATGACTTATGGGAAAATAATCCCAATGAACTCTACGTAGTAACACGAATAAAGTTAGAAATAATCGTAGGCATCATTCACCTAATTCTCGGCGGACAGGATTGGAGAAAAAATATAGATGAGACCCATCAAAGTTTTGAAAAGGCATTAACACAACTTAACAAGTCCGGAAAGGCACAGCAAATTTCCAAAAACGAATGGTCAGCATTTTCAGGGTCTGATTTTCTTGAAGATATCCCAAGACAACGAATATCTGAAGAGAAATGGGAAATTCCTCCACTATGTCAACGGATTTTTGGAGAAGGGAAAGGCGGGGTTTATCTCTATTATTTTGATAAGGAAAAAGCCGAAGCACAGGATCAAGGAAATAAGGTTTGGTCATGCAACATTGGATTCACTGAAAGACAACCAAAAAAAAGAATTCAAGAGCAGATGGCGGAAGATTCTGATATCCCAATTATAGCACTCCTTCTCAGAACAGATAAACCCAAGTTATTAGAAAAAACAATACATGGAATTCTGAAATTACGAGGTTTACATCTAAAACAGGCACAAGGAAACGAGTGGTTTCTGACAAATCCAGACGAGATAGTATCAATTTATAGGTTTATAACCGATTCAGAATACCAAATTACAGTATAAAAAATACACTTTATGTGTCCTAAAAATCAAATACTCCCAAAATTAGAAGTACCCTCTCGTAATGACATCATTCTCAAGATTTTCGTCAATGACACTACGAACATGATCTAAAAATCTTAGGAGCATCTCCGCTGAAAAAGGATTGGTTTCTAAGTGTTGAGCAAATCTTTCCCTGTTTTTCTTTCTTCCCGCGACAGTGCTAAATTCCCGACGAACATCAGAAGAAAGGCGTTTTGCTTTACGTAGGACAAGGATCTCATCGATAGCCGTAGTGTTAGTGCTTATAGGCGACATATCGAGCCATTCGCACAGCAGATAATATTTCGCTCCTGGAACAATGAGTTTAACATCTAAAGCAGTCGCGGCAGCCTCTTGAAACATTGTTTTATCGAGGTTCGTCTTGCACTCCGCCGCGATATAAGCAATATTAGTCTCTTTTGTTATGCTACTTTGAAAGTCTTTATGGTATGACGATTGAATAAACAACCTCTTACTTATGGCGAAATCATGGTCTTTGGTCCTAACCCGCATACCGCCACCAATGCTATCTGTCGTAATACTCGACTCAAATCTAATTCCCGAGAAGCAGGTTATCGGACCGAAGTCCAAATCATAGTCTTGAAGTATATCAGACAAAGCTGAAGTTAATAATATTGGCAGGAACTCTTCAATAATGGTATTATCAAGTTTAAGTTGACCCTTCTGGCGATGAAGAAAGTTATTCTTGCTGTCAAATATGACATTCAACTCAATATACTGTTTGTACTCGTTTAGCATCTCAATCATATCGGTTGCAATTTTTCGATACCCGCCTGTAACCGATTTTAGTTTCGCTAACCATTCTTTATAGAGTGTGAGTGCTTCTAAGATATTGGGTCGATCCGATTCAGGGAGTTTTTCATTTTCAAGTAATGCGTTTAATTTATCACCGTGAGGCGTAGGTAGAATAGGCATACTTAGCCACCTCTCACATTCTTAGCATCAAACAACGGTGAGGCATGAACATCGCTAATGTTCTTTAGGGCTAATCTGATGTCGTTTTTTGATTGTTCAGGTGCTGTTGAATACGACTTTTCCAATGTTTCTTGAGCGATTCTTCGGGCGATCTCTAAATAGACTCCGTGTGGAGGATATTTAATCGGAGGAGAAAAGTGGAGGATATCTTCAAAGATACTTTGCCCAAAACTATTACGAAATACTCTTTGTTGTTTGAGAATTAAATTAAACCCTAAAGCTCTATGGCAAACTTCAGTCACGATTTCACCGTTAAAGAAACGTGTCCGTTTTACCTTTGATTCTCTACCGACTACAAAAATCAGTCTCGCCCCTGAACAGCAGACTCTTGCTAACTCGCCAACTGTTTGAGCTATATCAAGACAAAACTGTACAACGGTCAGAAATCGATTGCTCCTATGCTTTCTATTAGCTCCAAACTCCGATCTTGATACCTTTAACAAGTTCCAATTCAAAGCTTCCATTGATGCCCGATACTGCTGATGGTAATTAAAAACATTAATATATGGCGGGGACGTAATGACGAGGTCAATTGAGGAATCAGACAAAGGGATTTCGCGGGCATCTGAAAGAAGGACCGCAATAGGTTGGCATGAAAACGGCAGTTCAACCACAAGTTTCCTGAGATTCGTCCAAACCTTAAAAACCTTTTTTATTGATATATCAGTCTGATAAAAATCAAGTAAAGTAATCAAAGTTTCCAACAATCCTTGTTGGAAGTGGTCATCCACCTTTGACAGTAAGCCAACGAGTTTCAGCTTAACTGCCTCAAAATTTGTTTCACCTTGCTCTTCCTCAATATTCTGCAATAGTGGCAAACTGGATAAAAATTCAGCATGAAGAAGATTTGAGATTGCTCGTAAATGTAAGCGGCGTGAATCAACAGGAATGTTTATAAGATGGTAAGTCTGCGCCAGCATAGCAGCCGCAGGATTAATCTCGGTACCACTGGCTTTAAGTCCAGCGATACCCGACTCCAAAAGAACAGTTCCACTCCCAAGAAAAGGGTCAAATACACTGGTATCACGATTGGAATATTTATCCAAGAGTACTTGAACTAACTGAGGTGAAAATTGTCCTTTCCAACGTAAAGGGTTACTACGGTACTTATTAGCAATATTGAGATCCGCTTGAAGTATTTCTTCTGTATCAAAAGGCGTGTCTGCATAAATTCCATTCAAAACCGGCATTATAACACCCACAAAATCTGGTCTTTTTCTGCTGTGTGCATAGTCGAAATAAAACCTTTCGCTTTTATTAGTACTCGTCCTATCTGATACATATTAGCCAGTATGTCAGAGATGGCGGTTTTCCCTGATAGGTATGGCAGAAGGTCCTGCAGTAGTAGTGTTATCGGAAAAGCGCGAGTCTCTGTAGAATATACTGCTGCCAACGACGAACACCAACACACTTAAATTATATCACATTTGATAGAAAAAGTACTACTTATTCTTCTTTTTCGACGTTGGTAAATATTCGTCAGCGTGCATAATTCGTGTAAGCCTGGAAAAATCTGAAACTGCTTGATGTCTGATACAAATTTGTGGTAAACTTTACTGAGTGAAAATATGAACGTGCAAAACATATAACCAAGAAAGGAACATATTGAATGAAATCATTTATGTTGATCATGGCAATTGCCATTTTGATAGTAAGTTTATCCGCCTGTGAGCGGATATCCCAAATTACGCAACCCGTCACGCCGCAGATAGAAGATAAAAGCGACGAGATCTCCATCGGAGTCGTTTTACCTCTGACGGGGCACTTGGCTTCCGCAGGCGAACTCATGAAAGAAGGCTTTGACCTCGCGCTCAGTGAAATTAACGACGGACAACTCGGTCATCTCCAATTCAAGTTTATTATTGAAGATGACACCAGTACCGCAGAGGGGGCGGTTGCTGCCTTCAACAAATTGATTCACGAGGATGGCGTGTCTGTTATTCTCGGGCCCGCATCGTCAAGTGCGACGGAGGCGGCTTTTCCCATTGCCGGTGAAAATCGGGTTGTCGCCATTAGCCCAACAGCGGGGAAACGTGGGCTGGGCGCGATCAGTGATTTTGTCTTTCGGATTCCACTCGCGACAGACGTTGTGGTTGCGAAAGGGATCGAAGTAACACACGCGGAACTCGGCTATCAACGCGTGGCTACGATGTATGATGAAATTGATGGCTTTTCTACAGATCGAGACAAAGCATTGCAGGAAGCATTTACTGCGAAGGGTATTGAGGTACTCACCACGGAATCCTTCCAGAGTGGCGATACCGACTTCTCCGCGCAATTAACCCAAATACAGGCGTTGAATCCGGATGCGATCTTTGTTTCGGCGTTGCCGCCCGAAAAACCGTTGATACTGGTCGAAGCAGCCGCACTCGGCATATCTGCTCCGTTTATTGTGAGCTCATTAACCAATGTTGAGGTAGCAGCCGCAGGTGCCGCCGCTGAGGGCGCAATCACTTTTATCGATTGGCTCCCTACGGACGACACACCCGGAAATCAAGCCTTCGTTAAGAGTTACAGCGCGACTTACGGGATGGCGCCGAACGTTTTTGTTGCCGCGTCGTATGTCACAGTCTATATTTTAGCGGAGGCAATTGAGAATGCCGAAGCAACCGATTCAACTGCAATTCGAGATGCGCTGGCGAATATTATGGACTTTGACACAGTATTTGGTAAGTTCTCTTTTAATGCTAACGGGGACGCTGTTTATGCGCCGGGAGTGCTGATAGTCAAAGACGGGACATTGCAACCTTTTGAGTAATCTTTGATCCAGACCCCGGTAGGTGCAGTTTTGCGGTGTACCATAGGTGTCAATTTTAGAACAAAACAACCCTCGCGGGCCCCAGGTCCGGTAGGTCCAAAATTGGACGAAAAAACCGAAAACTAAATAGCCCTGCTCACTTCTAACAGATGGGTTGAAAAAGAAAAACGGTTTATGATACAATCTTTGAGAAGGCATTGAGCGCGGAGAACCTTGAAGATATTGACTGGAAAACCGATGACGCGTAACAACCGCTTCTCTGCGAAAAGTAAGTTACAGGTTGCAGGTTTGCAGGGTCGCGCCTGAAGCGGATGGAACGTTTTTAGCCTTCATAAAGACAAATAGGACAGAGGTAAAAGAAATATATGAAAAAAAAGACAATGTACGAAAAGATATGGGAGGCGCATCTGGTGCGCGCTTCCGCGGATGAGATGCCGATTCTTTATATTGACACACATCTCGTTCATGAAGTCACATCCCCACAAGCATTCGAGGGACTCAGGCTCAACAACCGAAAGGTACGCCGTCCGGATCTGACGTTTGCGACGATGGATCACAACGTACCGACAACGGATAGATCGCTACCGATTACCGATCTGATTGCAGCGAAACAGATGGAAACGCTGGCGGAAAACTGCGCTGAGTTCGACATCCCGCTTTATGATATTGACAGTCCTGAGCAAGGTATCGTCCACGTCATCGGACCGGAGCTGGGCATCACGCAGCCCGGCAAAACGATTGTGTGCGGCGATAGTCATACCTCGACGCACGGTGCACTCGGCGCGCTCGCCTTCGGTATCGGTACCAGCGAGATTGAGCATGTACTCGCCACGCAATGCCTTCTGCAACAGAAATCGGAGACCTTTGAGATTCGGATTGACGGGATACTCCCCTACGGCGTGACTGCCAAAGACATCATCCTCTCTATTATTGGACATATCGGTATTGATGGCGGCAACGGTGCTGTGGTTGAGTATACCGGCACTGCGATCCGCGCGCTGAGTATCGAGGAACGGATGACGGTCTGCAATATGTCTATCGAGGCGGGTGCGCGCGCCGGTATGATCGCCCCTGACGATGCCACCTATGAATATATCGCTGGCAAACGTTTTGCACCGAAAGACGAAGACTTTGATGCAGCAGTCGAAAATTGGAAACAACTCCCAACTGACGAAGGGGCAACCTACGATCGAACGCTACAACTCGACGCAGCAGACATTGCACCGCAGGTAACATGGGGCACAAATCCCGGTATGGTAACCGATGTAACAGGGCGCGTGCCGGATCCAGCAGATATGGATACAACCGACGACACGCGCGCTGCAGAACACGCCTTGGCATATATGGACCTCCAACCCGGTACCCCGATCACAGATATTCCGGTGGACAGAGTTTTCATCGGCAGCTGCACGAACTCCCGCATCAGTGATCTACGCGCTGCCGCGGAAGTCGCAAAAGGCAGGAAAGTCGCAGAGACCGTCAGTGCTATGGTCGTTCCCGGTTCGCAGGCGGTCAAACGCCAAGCGGAAGCGGAAGGGCTTGACAAGGTTTTTCGTGAAGCCGGTTTTGAGTGGCGTGAAGCAGGTTGTAGCATGTGCCTCGGCATGAACCCGGACACCCTAAGTCCGGGCCAACGCTGCGCCAGCACATCAAACCGGAATTTTGAAGGCAGACAGGGCAAAGGCGGACGTACGCACCTCGTCAGTCCACAGATGGCTGCCGCAACGGCGGTTACAGGCCGCTTTGTAGACATCCGAAAGTTTCAATAGGAAGCGTGGAAGACTGGAAGATGTATATTTTTTCCAACCCCAATATTAGGAAAATAGGGAGGTAACAATGGAATCTACCATCATTGAAAAAATCAGGGAACTTCCTCCGGAACTCCAAGAAGAAGTCATCAATTTCATTGATTTCTTACGAACAAAAAAAAGTTCAAAACGGGAGAAAAAACCAAATTTGGAATGGATTGGCGGATTAAAAGCGTATCGTGACCAGTTTACAGCCCTCGAACTTCAGAAAAAAGCGTCAGAGTGGAGGGATTAGTTTTGATACAGACTTTGATCGAACTGAAAGGAAACGAAAGGAACCCATTGAGGTGTTATAATGGAAGCATTTAAAGAACACGTTGGATTTGTTGTCCCACTCGACCGGATTAATGTTGATACAGACCAGATTATCCCGAAGCAATTCCTGAAACGGATTGAACGGACAGGCTTCGGTGAATTTCTTTTTAATGACTGGCGTTACCTTGAAAATGGTGCTCCAAATCCTGAGTTCGTACTGAACCTCCCGCGCTACGCGAACGCGAGTATCCTCATTGCTGGTGCGAATTTTGGTTGTGGCAGCTCGCGTGAGCACGCCCCATGGGCACTCCAACAATACGGTTTCAAAGCGATCCTCGCACCCTCGTTTGCTGATATTTTCCGTAACAACTGCTATAAGAACGGCATCCTCCCGATTGCGCTGCCTGCGGAAGTTATCGCATCGCTCAGTCAAGAAGCACAAGACACCGAGGGATACCAGTTGATGATAGACTTGGCGGAGCAATCGGTCATCTGTTCCGACGGCACGGCGCACACTTTTGAGATCGGAGATTTTGAGAAGTATTGCTTGCTGAATGGACTTGATGAGATCGGTTGGACTTTGCAGTTTGAGGTGGATATTGCTGCTTATGAGAACCGGTAATTGATGCGTATATCAGGTCAGAAAGGAAATCATGGAATCGAGAATTTTAGATTTTCAGTTTCAGGAAGATTCAGTTTTCGATTTTGATTTCGATTTTCGTTTACATAAGTTAACGTTTTTTCCGTAAGATCGCGAGCACAGCTCGCTCCTACAGAAGAAAGTATATCCATATATGGAGTAAATTTTTAAAACTGAATCGCTCTGTTTTCAGTTTTGATAGACCTTGACAACAAAAAGTTGAAGAAATCAGGCACTTGTAGGTTAACCGTAACAGTGCCTGTTTTCATCTTAATTCGGTGAAGCCTGGTGTAGTTAGAAACCGCACCTACTCGGTCTTAACCAACAACCGACAGGAGGACTGAACAATGGCTCACTTTTTTTCGGAAGCAAGCCGGACTTTCAGCGAATACTTGCTTTTACCGAACTTAACCACGAAGGATTGTATCCCTGAAAACGTTATCCTGAGAACGCCTCTGGTGAAGTTTAAAGTTGGACACCAACCACCCTCTCTGGAAGTGAATATCCCGTTTGCGTCAGCCATCATGCAAGCCGTTTCGGACGACAATTTGGCAATTGCACTCGCCAGACAAGGCGGGATCTCCTTTATCTATGGCTCCCAAAGTATTGAAGAACAGGCAGCAATGGTTCGGGCAGTTAAAAGCCACAAAGCGGGTTTCGTCGTCAGCGACTCAAATTTAAAGTGTGATAGCACGATAGCAGATGTTGTGAAAGTCACCGAAGAGACAGGACACTCGACGATTCCTATCACCGAAGACGGTTCGTCTTCAGGAGAACTCTTCGGACTAATAACAGATAAGGATTATAGGCTGAGTCGGGTGGATTTAAATACGAAAGTCAGCGAATGGATGACCCCGTTTCCGCAATTGATTGTCGGTCAAAAAGGGATTACGATTGAAGCTGCCAACGACCTCATCTGGGAACACAAGATCAATTGTCTGCCGATTGTTGATGAAAATCGTAAGTTGGTACATTTGGTCTTCAGGAAAGATTACGATGACCATAAGAAAAATCCGCTTGAATCCGTAGATTCCCAGAAAAGACTTGTCGTTGGTGCCGGAATTAATACAAGAGATTACAAAGAGAGAGTACCGGCACTGGTCGCAGCAGGCGTGGATATTCTTTGTGTTGATTCTTCTGAAGGTTATACAGAATGGCAATCGGACACCATCCAATTTATTAAAGATACGTACGGCGATACTGTAAAAGTAGGCGGCGGGAATGTCGTTCATGGAGATGCGTTTATGTATTTGGTGGAAGCCGGTGCTGATTTTGTAAAGGTAGGTATCGGTGGCGGTGCTATTTGTATAACACGGGAACAGAAAGGTATTGGGTGTGGGCAAGCGACTGCCGTTATTGAGGTCGCCCGGCAAAGGGATTTGTATTTGAAGGAAACCGGCGTTTACGTGCCGATTTGCTCAGATGGCGGTATCTTCCAAGATTATCATATCGGTTTGGCACTTGCCATGGGTGCTGATTTTGTGATGATGGGCAGATATTTTGCGAGATTCGATGAGAGTCCAAGTAAACTCAGAAAATTGGGTATGAATACCGTGAAAGAATATTGGGGAGAAGGCACGAAGCGAGCTGCCAATTGGCAACGCTACCACGAGGGCGGCGGCCCAGAATTACTCTTCGAGG
This sequence comes from Candidatus Poribacteria bacterium, assembly GCA_009843785.1. Lineage (GTDB taxonomy): Bacteria > Poribacteria > WGA-4E > WGA-4E > WGA-3G > WGA-3G. The sequence goes on from VYCT01000355.1 coordinate 14,575, forward strand.
AGGGGGCTGATGCCTACGTGCCGTATGCAGGAAAGATGAACGATAATTTGAAAACGACCCTCGCAAAAATCCGATCGCTTCTATGTAATTGTGGGGCGATATCGCTACCGGAGTTTCGTCAAAAAGCGAGATTCGTGTTAGTCTCTTCAGCAAGTATTCGTGAAGGTGGTGTTCACGATATTATCCCAAGGACGACACAGGATGGGTAAAATGAAAACTTTCGACAACAAAATTACACTCAATTTTGACGGTGACGCGGAAGTGTCTGTCACAGGAACGCAGGCTAACAGCCTACGGTACATGGATGGCTGATGTCTGACAGTCGCACAAACTGGTAGCCATCTTGTTTAAGTGCGGTGATGATTCGGTCTGTCGCTTCGATTGTCCCTGAACGGTCTGCGTTTTTATTTTCCGCTTTCCCATCGTGTAGGACGATAATCGAGCCTGCCTCTGTAGATGAAAGTGTCTTTTTTAGGACCGTTTCAGTGATCTTGTCGGAATTCTGTGTTGTCCAATCCCAACTCCATACATTGCCACTGATATGTATCCTATTCTGTTTCGCAAGCACATAAGCGACGGGTAGAAACCGTGTCAGCATCGGTGCGCGAAATACGCTACTCTTTTCAATGCCGTGTTGCTGAAGGAGAGCGTCTGTGCGTTCAATCTGGCGTTGGACATAGAACGGCGGCAAGAAACCGAGCAGCGGGTGGCTATAGGAGTGATTGCCAACCTGGTGCCCTTCAGCGATCACCCGATTTACCGTTTCTGGATGCTTCTCAATCCGGTTTCCGATCATGAAGAATGTGGCTTTGACGTTGTGCTTGGCGAGGACATCAAGTAACCGCTCAGTATAAGGCGGGTTTGGGCCATCGTCGTAGGTGAGGGCGACGATGCGTTTGTCTGTGTTCAAGCGGACGATATTCTTGCCGAAAGGCGGTCGAAAGAAAAGCCATAGGAGTCCTGACGTTACGAATCCTATGATGATGGTAATTATTGGATTCATTGCGGATGTTCGCTAACCTTACGTATCTCTGGCAGATGCCACCACGGAACGGACGGATACTCGTGGTGTTCCCAATGGTACCCGAAGTGGTAACAGGTGATAAACGACCAGAATGTGGAATACGCGTTGCTGTGCGCGCGATGCGGGTTATCGTATCCACCCTCCGGTAGGCGATGCGGCAGATAGGTCCCAAAATAAAACAGTTGCAGCGTACTCAGCAATGCAGGAGCAACCCAAAACAGGATTAGGTTGATAGTGGGAATCATCAAAACGTATTCCATAACTTGAAATATAATCGCCATGCCGATGATCTGCCACCCACTGAGGTATTCCTTCATGAAACGGAGATACCACGCGAAGAAACCGGTATGTTGTCCATCGTGAAAATCTGGATCCGTCCGGCTTGCCGGTGCTTGGTGGTGTGCCCAATGCTTTTCCAACAATTTGCGATATGAAAAGAGGGCGTATAGCCTAACAGCGATGCTACCAACGACATTATTGATGCGTGGATGCGCTGGACACACCGATCCGTGCATCGCGTCGTGTGCTGTGATAAACAGACCTGTGTAGAAAAACGTCTGACAAAGTATCCCTATCGGTATCAGCGCAATGTTGATAGGTGCAACATCACTTGCGAGTAAAAGGACGAGACTCAATCCCCAGACACCGATGATGGTTATTGCAATGAATAGCCCTTTATTTGTTGTTTTCATATTTTAAAATATTGCAGAGATACCATCCCTATGGGCCCAAAGACGGTTTTGAAGTTTTCAAGGTTTTCGCGTAGAATCCGGTTCGGTTAGGGATTTAATCTGGGAATAGACTAAATCCATTCCTTGTATTACATTCCAAACCTACGGGGCCTGAAGTACGAGTCCGAAATAAGCCAACTGTGCAAAATAGAAGTGGATCGCAATTTGCGGCAATGGTCGGCGCAGTACGCCGGTTTGTAAACCTATTGTTGCGAAGATAAAACCCAATCCGAACCACACCAGATAGTTTTGGGCGGGGATATGGCTGTCCATCCATGTCCAGTAATCCAGTTTCATTGCTGCCGGTTCCATCAATAGGTCGAAGCAGACCATTAGCAAAGCCACTAAAAACGCTATAGGGGTTAGGTCACCTAACCCTATGGGCGAGGTGACCTCGCCCCTACAGGATTTCGGTGCGATTTTCTGTGCGACAGCGGTTGAAGCGATAAGCATCACAAACCACGCGCACCCAATACTGATGGGCACCCCGTCGATTGATGGGCGCAGCGTCTGTCCATAGACATACACCCCAAAAATCTGGCCTGTCTGAACACCGAGCCATTCGATACCGAAACTCACAACGATAACGCTTATACTTACGATAGCGAATTTAGGTCGCTCATGTCGTGGATACAGCCGCCAGCATTCATAGAATAGCCATACTGCTAAACCGAACATGATTGGCGAAGCGAGGACGTGCATAACGCCTTGGAATACACCGAGCAGATGCCAGAGTCCACCTGCGCCTAAAAGTAGATAGAGCGCGCCTATTTTTAGTAGGGGTTGGGTAACCCAACCCCTACCATTCACCTGCATATCAATCTGTCGTCCCTTCCACTGCAGGCGACCGCGTTTGACTTGAAAAAATGAATTGATACCGATTATTAAGGTCAACAGGACACCAAACGGATGCAAAATCACGCTTGTCCAGAACGGATGGCTATATTTGAGTGCCAGCACCATCCGGATAGCGATGTTCACAACGATCGCAGCGATTGATAATTCTCTAAGCGAGGCGAACCAGACAGTCATGTAGGGCAGCACACACATTGTCCATAGACCGAGAGATAAAATAAAAAGTGGCATTGTCTTGTATCGGACGAGTCCAAAAAGGTTTTTGGAGAATCCGTTCCAGACCTCGCTAAACGAATGATACATCCTGCAAGAGACGACGCGAGTGCCCGCCGCTGTCAGGATTCTGATACCGTTCTTTTTTGCCAATCGGCTGAGTTCAACGTCCTCAACAATTTGATTGGACACTGCTTGATGGCCACCGACCCGTTGATACGCATCGCGAGTGAAGGCGATCCAGAGGCCGCTCGCAGCGGCAAGCGATGGAAAGCGACTGAAGTATGTCAGCCATAACGGAAGTCCGGCGTAAACGAACATATCCACTACCGGCACGACGAGTTTTTCTGTCAAAGTCACTGTCACCTTCTCAGGGAACGCCGAGAGCAATCCGAGTTCCAGTTTCTGCATATAGGCGACAGTATGGGTAATGGCGTTTGGTGCGGGTCGGTTATCGGCATCAGTGAAAATTAGGATCTCGCCATTCGCGTGCTCGCTGAGTTGATGACATGCCCAATTTTTTCCCATCCACCGCGCTGGTAACGGTTTACCGTCAATCGCCTGAACTTTTGGGTGTTGTTCATCAAACTTTTCAATAATCGTGCGCGTGCGATCTGTCGATTGATCGTCAAGAACGTGAATCTCAAAGTTATCGTAGTCTTGAGACAGGAACCCTTCAATGCAGGTGCCGATGTTGGCTTCCTCGTCGCGCGCGGGTATCAGCACCGAGACACGCGGGCGGTCCTGGAGGTTGAGGTTTTTTTTCAGCATCGGCGCAGTCGCGGCATTAAACAGCGTGACGGCTAAAACCATTGTCAATAGAACTATGGAGATAAGCATCAAGGTAACCAAGGCAGTATCGACCTTTCAATCCAACAAGTTTTGTCCGGCTTCTTGACGCAGGATCCGTGAAGCGAGATCATCTAACAATGCTGTTTCAATCTTTTCGAGCCAATCTATCCCGCGAAATGTTCGTGCGTCAAATCGACTGACATCTCCAAGTAGAAAAAACGCACTTGGACGTTTTTCACCGAGGAACTCGGTGCGAATTGCTAAAGGTAGCACAGTGATGGGTTTCCCGTGTTTCCGTAAAATCCATTCAACACCGCGTTTGTAACCGAGAGGGCGCGTATGCCACGGCAATAACTCGCCTTGTGGGAAAATAGCGACGAGCGACATCTCTCGCTCCAGTAATTCGATGGTATATTCAAGTGATTTGATGACACCGCGTCGATGCTTCGGTTCAATTGAATATGCCCCGATTTTCCTAAAGAATTTGTATTTCGTTAGCTGCGTCTCTAACATCATCAGATGTGCCGTGCGGCGGAAAACCCGTTTGTTGAGCAGATACACAAAGAACCCGTCCCACCATGTGCTGTGGTTCGGCAATAACAGCAACGGCAGATCGTCAGGTATCTCGGGGACTGTCCCTAATAACCGAATCTCGTGAAAATTTCGCTTGAACAACCAAGTCAAATAGGGTTGGAAGACGATGTCCGCTGCGAGGCAGTGCTGCGTACGAATCATTTTATTATTGCGGAGTGCACAGGAAATAGTTTCTCTTGTGCGGATAGGACTTTTGTCCGGAGGCCCTCGTGTAGCAAAATTTTGATTTTTTCAGTTGACGTTACAAAAACTCGACTTAAGAAGGGGTTGTAGTCCCGTTCTTCAATCTTTCTCAAGATGCCGCGGTAAATTTTAGCAGCCGAATAAATTGCGTACTGCGATTCTGTTTTAAGTAAGGAGATACCGGGCATCGCTTCGGTGTAATATTGATTGGCGCGTTCGATTTGAAACTTCATAAGCACCCGTAATTGGGGTGTCATTTTCTCATCGAAGATGTCTTGTTCTGTTACGCCGAATTGCGTTAAATCCGTTTGTGGTATATAAAGCCTCCCCATCTCTTTATCCTCTTTGATATCTCGCAGGATATTGGTCAGTTGCATGGCGATACCGAGTTGTTTTGCATAACCAAATGCCCGTTCATCCTTATAGCCGAGGACGGATGTCATCATCAGCCCAACAACGGCAGCAACCCGATAACAGAACAGAGAGAGTTCATCGAATGTTTGATAGCGCGTCTGTTGGACATCCATCGCGACCCCTTTGAGGAGATCGAGCGGATATGCAATAGGGATATTATACGCCTTTGCGACGAGAATGAATGTACGAATGATTGGATCTTGAGACTCGCCTGTATTGTAAGCAATATGTAATTCTTCTGTCAAGCGTTGAATTTCTCTAAGGATTTCTGTTTCAGTCCGCTGCCGCGGGGTATCAATGAGATTGTCGCAGTGTCGGCAGAACCCGTAGAGTGCGAATGTCGCCCAACGTCGTTCCGTGGGCAGCATTTGTGCTGAAAAGTAAAAGCTTTTTGAAGAGTGGGCGGTTATCTTGCGGGCATATTCAAAGGCGGCACGATTCTCTTCTGCTTTCCATAATTTCATGGTATATCCTCCTCAATCAAATCCTTAGCGACGAGTTTTACCGTCGTTTCTGCTGTGAGTAGTACACCCGGAACGCCTGCGCCGGGATGTGTGCTTGCTCCGACAAAGTATAGTTTTTGTATATCCTCACTTCGGTTATGGGGTCGAAAATACGCTGTCTGGGTCAATTTCGGCTCAACACCCCATGCACTGCCGAGATGGTTATTGCGTTCCCGTTTGAAATCTGAAGGCGTAAACGTTTCAAGTACTTCGATTGAACGTTTTAGGTCTGTCAGCCCAAAATCGTCCTCCAAGAAAGTCAACAGTTTGTTTGTATACGCTTTCTTTGCGTTCTCCCAGTTGGTAGAGCTCTCCAAATTCGGCACCGGAATCAGGACGTACATGCTTTCACCGCCCTCCGGTGCCATTGATGGATCCGTCTGTGAGGGAATATGCAAGTACATTGAAAAATCGTCTGGAAGCACCTTATTATCAAAAATATCATCTATTAATCCTTTGTATCTCTGAGAAAGAATGAGCGTGTGATGCTTTAGCTGCGGATACTTTTTTCGAACCCCGAGATAGAGTAGGAAGGCACTCATCGAATATTGGTTTTTTCTCAATTTCTTGTCAGACCATTTCCTTCGATGTTCGGGCTGAATCAATTCGCCGTAGGTGTGTATCAGGTCGGCGTTGGAAATAACGGCATCCGCTTCGTAAAATTCCTGTTTTACAATAACTCCTGTTGCGCGCCGATTTTCAACAATGATCTGTTGGACTTCAGCATCGGTCTTGACGACACCGCCGAGTTTTTTGAATACGTCTTCTAACGCGCGAACGAGGTTGTACATGCCGCCTTTGCAGAACCAAACGCCACCCGTTTTTTCAAGATATGGAATCATTAGGTAAACAGCCGGTGCCCGGAACGGGTTGCCCCCGATGAACAGTGGATGAAACGAGAAAGTGAAGCGGTGGCGTGGATGGTCGAAATACCTTTTAACAAAGTTATAAGCAGGTATCAATGCCCGAAGCCGTAAGGCGCGCGGCAGAAAGCCGAGGAGCGTGGGCAAATCAAATGCAGTCGCGCCTAACCCGTCCGTGATGACAGCGTCGTAGAGTTGACGGGTATGCGCCATGAAGTGCTCGTAGTTGTCGGCATCGTCTGCGCTGAACTGTGCCATCTGTCGTTTCATCTGTTCGCTGTCATCCGTATAATCGAGAGACGTACCGTCATGGAAGTAGATACGATAGAACGGATCGAGTTTCACTAAATTGAGATAATCTTCCATCCGCCTGCCAGCACATTCAAACAGAGGTCGAATCAAATCGGGTGCAGTGATAATTGAGGGCCCCATATCGAAAGTGTAGCCGTCCTTAACGAGTTGATAGGCATGACCGCCAACTTTCGCGTTCTTCTCCAGAAGTGTGACTTGCATGCCTTTCGCTTGCAGTCGGATCGCTGCTGCGAGTCCACCAAACCCTGAACCGATGATGACAATTTTCTGTTTCATGAGAAGGCCTCTATCCACTCTAAATCTTTGAGGCGTGATCTTCGGCGATCAAAGTTGCTGCCATTTTTCCAGATAGCATGACCAAGGGAATCCCGCCTCCAGGATGCACCGAACCGCCTGCGAAGTAAAGTCCTTTGGGGTTACGACTTCGATTCGGTAGACGTTTGAACGCAGTGGTTTTGCTATTGGACGATACGCCGTAGATGCTGCCTCGATTGCTGGCGTAAAGTTCAGAGAAATCTTCCGGTGTGTAGATCTGTTCTATCTCAATTTGATCTGCGATGTCGAAACCGAGCTGCTTTAATCTATCCAGGACAGCCTGTCGCATCCGAACTTTTTCCTTCTGCCACACCTGCCCGGGTGCCAAATATGGCATGTTCAATAACACAAACCAATTTTCGCCATCGGCGGGTGCATGCGATGTATCTGCTTTACTGGTAATAGCGATGTAGATCGTCGGTTCATCTGGCACTTGCTGGTGTTTGAATATTTGTTTGAACTCCGTCTTATAATCACTGGAAAAGATAATGTTGTGGTGTGCTAACTTGGGGTGCTTCCGCTTAATTCCCCAAAGGAATACCATTCCTGATAGCGACGGCTCCAATTGATCCAGTTTTTCGCGTCGGTGCTGATGGCCTTGACCGAGAACGCGTGCCTTTAACATTGATAAAACCGAAAACGCGCGCATATTTTTAAACATCTGACATCGCGTTCTCGGTTTTGGTGTCGCGTTCTTGGTCAAAATTAATTCGTGATATGCAACGACAGCGTCGGTGCCACACAATACATAATCGGCATCAATCCGCTCGCCATTGACCTGTACACCGTTAACCCGTTGGTTTTGAGCTTGGCAGATGCGTTCAACTTTTGTTGATGTTTGAATTTGAACACCTCGCTCCCGTGCCACTATTTCGAGCGCATCAACTAAGCGGTATATGCCGCCTTTGATGTAATACCCGCCTAACCCGTATTCAATATACGGAATTATGTTGAGGGTTGCGGGTGCTTGAAACGGGTCCGAACCGTTGTAGGTGGCGTACCGGTCAAAGAGTTGGATGAGGCGCGAGTCGGAGAAAAAACGTGACACGCTCTGGTGAACCGTCCGGAATGGGTCAATTTGGTGAAGTCTAAGGAGTGTCCGAAAATGCCGAGGTTGCAAGAGGTTTCTGAATTCATGAATCGGCGTAAACATGAAAATTTCGGCTGTTAGCTTGTGAATACGTTCTGCATATTTCAAGAACCGTTCATATGCTTCTACGTCGTTCGGTGAGAGCTGCGCAATGGCAGTTTTCATCTTCGCCTTATCTGCGCTTGCGTCCATCATGGAACCATCTGGGAAAAAATATCGGCATATCGGTTCAATCGGCACAAAATCGAGATAATCTGCCCGCTTAACGCCAGCAAAATCGAACAGTTCATCAATGACAGAAGGCATCGTCAAGAGAGATGCGCCGGTATCGAATCGGTAGTCCGCCAAAACGACTTCATTGACCTTCCCGCCAATTTTTGGGTTTTTTTCAAAAAGTTGTACGGAGAAACCCAACTGTGCGAGACGAATCGCGCCGCTTAAGGCTCCAAGTCCACCGCCAATGACTGCCACGCGTTTATTTTGCATACCGAATTACCCTTAGTTTTTCGTAGCACACCGCGTTGAACAGCATCAATGTGAAGCCGTATCCGAAATCTTCAACAGGGATTGTGAAAATCCGGTAGCCACTCTGATACGCCTCACCGTATAGAACAACGGGGCGTGCTGTGAGATAACCGTTGAATACCAAAATCAGGCCTGAAACGATTGCCAAATAGATATAGGTTTTCGGTTGTAGAAGCAGATCCGTTCTTAGCACCCTATCTACCCCACCAACGATTCCAAAGCAGCATAGCACCAATCCGGTGTATTGCCTCCCTGTGCTGAAAATCCATAGGCCGATCGGCAGTGCCGTGTATAAAATTGTTCTGAGCAAGAAGTTTACGTAGGGGTTGGGTTTCCCAACCCGTTTTGTATCCGGCAGCGTTTCCCACACCAACAGGCATCCAAAGGGAACCGTGATAAAAAAGAGCCACTCTTCAATCGGCAAACCTAACAACCGAAAATCAAGTGTATACGCTTTGTTGAACCACCAATGCGAATCCGTGACGAGTGCATCCCATATAACATAAGGAATCATGACGATTCCGTTCGCCAGCAATTTCAATCGCCACTGTGATATCTGCTTAATCTGGCGGTTGAATTCGGATACTGCGGGGCCAGCAATCACAATGAGATTAAACAAGAGATATTCAAATTTCATCTTTTAAAGGAAGAAAGGGAAGAAGGGTGGAAATGTGGGAAGGATGAGACCCTTCCTAGCGGAAACACCCAATCAAAAACACTTTCAATCTTCCAATCTTCCAATCTTCCATAAATATGTTTTCTCCGCATCGGTGAGTTTCGCATTTTCAAGCAAGAATGCAACGACGTTTTTGATTAACTTCGGATCGTAGGCATGCCTCTGCTGCGGCATCAATTTGATAATCTTTTTAAAATCACGCTGGGCATCATCACCACGTCTGAAGAAGAAGGGTAAGTAATAACAGGTCGTCCCATGGATGAACAGGGCTTCAATGTCATTTGGGCTTTTCTTCAAACCAGTATCCATGATTGCCAAACCATGCCTTGCCCACTTGAGTTTGGTATACGGAAAAAAAGCATGCTTTCCCCTGAGTGCGACAAGCGCGCCGATGTAGACTTGCGCCCGTCCGGTGTATTTTGGTGCTAACTGTTTAATTTTCCCAAAAAGTTTGATGGCTGGTTCAATTTGCTTTTTGTCCTCAATCGCGGCATAAAATTGCTTTCGAGCGTCCTCCAATGTCTCTTTTACAGACGCGTTAACCGCAGCACTATTGGCACAGCAGGAAAAAAGTAATACCGCTATAAAATTGACATAGATAAATTGACTAAGTTTCATCGTGAGAACTAATTTTTTCGGACTGTTTAAGAACGCGCTCGAGTACCAGTTTGAACCAGTAGGTGTAATTCTGCGAATTTTCGTGAATATCTTGTCTCAGGCTATTTATGTTCATCCATTTCCAATCTTCTACTTCGTCTGGATTGGGTACGGGCTGACCGTCATAATGACCGACAAAGACGCGATCTAATTCATGCTCAAATAGGTTATTGCCCAGGTTTGCATGATAGATAAAGCTGAAAAGTGAAGTCAATTCACAGTTGAACCCCATCTCCTCATTGAGCCTTCGTTTTGCCGCTTGATAGTGCGTTTCGCCGGGGCGTGGATGGCTACAGCAGGTGTTCGTCCACAGTCCGCCGGAATGATATTTTGTCTTTGCCCGTTTCTGCAGCAGTAGTTCATTTAGCGGATTGAAAATAAAGATCGAAAATGCGTGGTGAAGTTTACCATCACGATGTGCTTGTATTTTTTCTTGCGTGCCGATTTTTCTCCCCATTCGGTCCACGGGTATGACATGCTCTTGTATCATTTGTATTTATTTCCTTCATATCGGTATGATTTTTCAGATTAAGTTGGATAACGAATCATGATGTACAAT
>VYCT01000218.1 GCA_009843785.1 Candidatus Poribacteria bacterium
ATAGGTGATAATATCCTATACTGAAAAGGAAGTTTAGAAAGAAATGAAAACTTTCAAGAATAAAATTGCACTTAATCTTGACCGTGATGCACAAGTATCTGTCAAAGGTTTCATCGCACCGATTGCGTACTCCGGAGGCAACTTTCATGTAGAGTGGGATACATTGGCAAATCTGCGAGTCGCTGAGCCAGAGAAGCGGTATTCCGCTTCAATTCTCTCCGCCTTTCTTCCTAAGGAAGCTGTCGCTGTCGGTACGCTTTGGAAGATTAAGCGCGCCGGTGCTTTGGACTTACTGAAACAACTTCACCCCAATCCATATCTGAATATGCGTTGGGATCTGCCCTATAAAACCGAATCTCAAGGACTGTGGGCATGCCTCCGCGCCTACGACGCTGAATTCGCTGACATTGTGTTCCGTATCCACGCGCAATTTGCGCTAAAGGATGGTTGGTTCACGCCTTCTCAGTTTACGGGCCATCTTGTTATTGATAGAATTAAAAGATCGGTTGTCTTCTTTCAGATGTACGTTCCTAACGGCATCATAAATTTTGACACTTGGTGGCAGAAGGATCCAGACGAGGAGGGTCATATTACGGATAGCGGTTTCTGCCCGCAAATAGAACTCCGCGCTGGAATAGAAAACATTGCGCAAAATATCGAATTCACAGAATCCATTACGCAAAAAGAGGCGGAGCACCAATTGACGCTCTGCTTCTACAAATCGCAGCGTATTAATTGGGTATCTCTGGAAGAAGCGTTGGAGATGGCACCCGCACAACAGAAACCGATCCATGCGATCTCAATAGATGGACCGCTCTTGGACGAATCCTGCTGAGGGAGCGGCAAAAGCCTGAGGGCAGGTGTCCTCTCAAGAGACCAAGTTATTGAATTTTTGAACGACAATTTTATCAATACGTGGGTACCCAACTGTGAATTAGGACGTATTCATAGTTTACGGGAACCGATTGCTAAAAGACGCGAACGCGAAGGTAAGAGCTTTGACACATCGCACGCCTTAGCACAAACAATTATCAAGGGGTGGAAAACTGGATCGAAAAAAGGCTCGCCGGTAGATTGTTTGGTCATTTCGCCAGCGTTTGAACTGATGGGTAGAGTCCTGGTCAATGATCTCGACGAAGACAGGGAGCGTAGTGGATGGAGATATGATTACGAATATTATCTTGCATTTCTCAAGGAAGCCTTGGCTGGAAAACAACCCGGTTTAGGAAACGTTGTCCTCACGGCTGAAGATCCTTCGCAAGAGGTATTGGACATTTTTCGGACACCAACCGTGGGGTATCAAGACTACACTGTTGCCGTGATTGATGCCACAGCGTTTGAAAACGGCGGCACGCTCACCATTGACATTAAAATCGGTAGGGAAGAGGGGGAAGCTGCGTTCTACCTGTTTGATGGCGATACCGAACTCTCCACAGAAGAAGAAAAACCGAAAGACATGCTTACTTGGGAGTGGGGTGAACCCGGTGACACCCGTCAAATCACGCACGCTTTCGACCGAGGTCAATTTTTTAAGTTAGGTGTTACCGGACATTGGGCGAGAGATGAACCGTGTATCAACGCTTTTCGCGCAACAGTTTCCATACAGGAAAATTCAAATGAAGACACTTCAGGCAGGCTTTCAACTGGGTTGCATGTTGTACTCGACAGCACACAATCGTCGCTGGAAATATTGGACATTTTTCGGGCACCCGGAAACGGTTATCAAGATTACACTGTCGTTAATATCGATACCACGACGTTTAAAGACGGTGGCACGCTCACTACCCATATCCGAGTTGGGAGTGCAGATGCACCCGGTTCGTTTGATCTGTTTGATAGCGACACTGAACTCCCGACAGAAGGGATACCTGAGGCACTTGTTTCGGCATGGGGTATTAAACCCAAAACAACTACAACGATCAGCCATCGTTTTGAGCGGGGCGAAGTTTTTAAACTGGGTGCCACCGGTGATTGGTTCAGTAAAAAAGGGGACATGAACGCTTTCTACCTAAATATTTCTGTAGAGGAGAATTGAAATGAACACTTTACCTCACAAAATTACGCTTAATCTTGACAGTGATGCGGGAGTGTTCGTCAAAGGTTTCATCGCTCCAATTGAATATACCTCATATAACTTTCATGTAGAGTGGGATACATTGGCGAATCTGCGCGTCGCTGAACCAGAGAAACAGTATTCTGCCTCAATTTTCTGCGACTTTCTTCCGAAGGAAGCTGTCTCTGTCGGTGTGCCTTGGGAGATTGCGCACGTGGGTGCTCTGGAGCTGCTGAAGCAACTTCATCCGAATCCATCTCTGAGTATGCGTGGGGAACTACCATACTGTAAAACCGAATCTCAAGGATTGTGGGCATGCCTCCGTGCTTATAACGCTGAATTCGCTCACGTTGTGTTCCGCATCCATGCGCAATTTGCGCTAAAGGACGGTTGGTTGACACCTTCCCAGTTTATAGGGCATCTTGTTCTTGATAGAACGAAAAGATCGGTTGCTTGCTTTCAGATGTACGTTCCTGAAGGCACCATAAACTTTGGTGCTAAATGGAAGATTGATCCAGACGAGGAGGGGCATATTACGGATAGCGGCTTCTGCCCACAAATCGAACTCCGCGCCGGGATAGAAGACATCGTGCGAAACACTGAATTCGTTGAATCTATTACGCAAGCAGAAGCGGAGCACCAATTGACGCTCTGTTTCTATAAATCGCAGCACATTAACTGGGTATCGCTTGAAGAAGCATTGGAGATGGCTCCTGCGCAACAGAAACCGATCCATGCCATTTCAATAGATGGACCGCTCCTGGACGAGTCCTGCTGAGGGAGTGGCAAACGCCTGAGAGCACGTGTGCTCTCAAGAGACCAAGTTATTGAATTCTTGAACGACAATTTTATCAATACGTGGGTACCCAACTGTGAATTAGGACGTATCCATAGTTTACGAGAACCGATTGCCAAAAGGCGCGAACGCGAAGGTCAAACGTTTGACACAACGCACCCCTTGGCACAAGCGATTATCAAGGGGTGGAAAACCGGTGCCAAAAAAGGTTCACCGGTAGATTGCTTCGTTATATCATCGGCGTTTGAACTGATGGGTAGGCAACTGATACACGACCTCCGCGAAGATAGTGAGCGTAGCGAATCTGAATATTATCTTGCATTTCTCAAAGAAGCCTTAGCAGGAAAACAGCCCGGGTTAGGTAATATTGTCCTAAGCAGTGAAAATTCTTCGCAGGTAGTATTGGACCTCTTTCGGACCCCAACAGTTGGAAACTATCAGGATTATACCGTTATCATGATTGATGCGACTGCCTTTGAAAATGGCGGAACCTTAACTGTTAGTATTGAAATCGGTAGAGAAGAAGGGGAAGCTGCGTTCTATCTGTTTGATGGCGATACCGCACTCTCCACAGAAGAAGAAAAACCGAGAGACATGCTTACTTGGGAGTGGGGTGAACCCGGTGACACCCGTCAAATCACGCACGCCTTCGACCGAGGTCAATTTTTTAAGTTAGGTGTTACCGGACATTGGGCGAGAGACGAACCGTGTATCAACGCTTTTCGCGCAAAAATTTCTGTAGCGGAAAATTGAAATGGAAACTTTAATAGACAAAATTACACTTAACCATAGGTGTCAATTTAGTGTATGGATTGCGTAGGTTGGGTTGAACGGTGTTGAAAACCAAAGGTCGGTATCTGAAAATACATCAAACTTAGAGGATAATAATCTTAAAGGTGCTCTACAGTGTCTTATACAGGATGCGAACTTTTTCCTAATCTCGCCACTGCATATCCTATGACAGTATATCGATAATTATGGAATTCACTATAAAACGTAACAAGGAGACTATTGAATGTCTAATACAACTCCAGTTCGGACGGTGATTGTCGGATGCGGCATGATATCCGCGGGAGGTTATCAACCCCGTTGCCAAGCGTACCCACATCTCATTGAATTGGTCGGCTTTTATGACCAAGACGAGGCACGCGCATCGGCATTGGCAGAACGCAACGGTGGACGTGTTTACAAATCACTTGAGGAAGTGCTGAATGATCCGAATGTAGAGGCGATTGTGAATCTGACGCTTCACATCTCTCATTACCCGGTTTCGTTGGCAGCACTAAAAGCGGGGAAACATGTTTATTCTGAAAAACCGATCTCTATCCGCACCGACGAGGCAAACGAACTCGTAGAAACAGCGGAAGCGAACGGTCTAAAATTGGCGTGCGCACCCTCAGCGATTCTCGGCTACGTTCAGCAGAACGTCTGGCAACGGATTCGCGAGGGTGAAATCGGCGATGTTATCTCTGCGATCGGGAATTTCGGGGGTCCGTTAGAACACTGGCATCCGAGTGCTGATGCGTTTCTGATGCATGCCGGTCCGTTCCGAGACGTTGCGCCTTATCCGCTCACAACGATGACGACCATGATCGCCCCAGTCAAAACAGTACACGGGTTTGCCCGGGTCGCTGTGCCAAAGCGGGTGTTAACTCAAGGACCGCGTCAGGGTACTGAGTTTGAGGTCAATGAGAAAGACCACGGGTTCGCTGTGCTTGAATTCGAGAACGGTGCACACGGGTTTATCTATCACAGTTTTACGGTTGTTTCTGGGATTCCGCCTTATGAAATTCACGGTACGGCAGGTGGATTTTCCCTTCAAGCGCATGATGATGGGCGCGGTATCAAGAAATTTACGCCATCAGGTGGATGGCAAGATGAACCCTCGCCTCCGAAAGCCTTTACCGGATTAGATTGGGGCAAAGGGGTTGCCGATTTCGCAGATGCGATCCGATCTGATCGAAATCCGCGGTGCAACGGCGCGCAAGCACGACACGCGCTGGAGATATGTGAACGCGTGATTGAGTCGTCCGATTTGGGTAGACCTGTTGATGTTGTGAGCCGTTTCCCGGCACCATCGCCTGTAGGGGATGTGGCACCGTGGGAGGATGTATAATGCTACGGTTGCTTACCAAGCGTTAGCAAGTTGACGAAAAGGCGGTACGCGCCTGCGACACCTGCGGGAAGTTGTCGATAGAAGGCATACGCAGCGTAGGTATAGGTGCCTTGTCCATATTGTGCATAGAGTAACCCGCCGTGCTGTGGTTCCTGCTCACGATCGTTGCATGTGAGGAGTGCCTGATAATTTCCGTCCCATTCCGTCAGGAATTTAGAACCGCGCTCCTCGACCCATCCATCGAAATCCGCCTCCGTAATTTGATTCGGATACTGAAAGATTGGGGTGTCCGGCATCAAAATAGTTACCTGGGCATCCTCTTCGGAGACCTCCTCTGGCCGTCTGCCCATAGTATAAGGGTAAGGACCGAAGGGGGCTGCGTCAAATTCGGGAGTTTGGTATTGGACGATGAGATTGCCGCCTTTATGCACATAATCAAGGAGCCTGCTGTTATAGGCAACAAGATCTTGTCGAACGGCATACGCTCGGATGCCAACGAGAATCGTATCAAACCGGTTCAAATCGCCGGTGCGGAGCTCTTCTCTATCTAACATCTCCACATCAATCCCCATCTGTACCAGAGCTTCAGGGATTTTATCGCCTACACCCATGATGTAGCCGACGCTCAAATTCTGTGGAAGTTCAAGCGAGATGCTGTGAAGCGTCATTGTGGCAAGACGGTAGAGATGGCGCGGCTCAAGATCTGGATGCTCAATCGTCTGATAACCGCTGCTGTACGCTTTGCCGTTGTATGTAGCGATTGCCTGAAGTGTGTAGTTCCCATCAATTTCTACGTCCTCGGCGGAAACCTGAAAGACAAACGTCTTGCTTGCACCTTCGTGTGTAAAGGCGAAAGGTGTATTTTCAGGAGACGCATGCCATCCAGTCGGTAACTTAAGTGCCAACATCCCTTCTGCTTCACCCTTTACATTATTGAGCATCTCTACTGTTGCGGTGAAAGTAGTCTGCTTGCCTGCCGTTGCGGATCCAGAAATTGGAATAACACCAATATGCGGCGAGACAGATAAACTGATGGCAGGAGCGACTGTTAGCAAACGCCGTTTTTCGCCCCAAGGTCGGTTAATCGAGCGTGTTTTTGCTGGCTGTGTCAGTGTAAAGTCTACATCTTCCACACGATAGGTTACAACGCCGTGAACATCAGGCGGTGCAGCAGGTAGAAAGCGGTATTCTGGTTGCTTAAGCGTATAAACAGCGTCGTGGTATTCAGATTCGCGGGTCCAGTAGGGTTGCGTATACGCTGCATTCTGCGGCACCTCTACCTCAAACGTAATAGAGACGGGTTCGTTTGTCTGCATAGACAGGGTCGCTGGCGGATCTACAACTAATTTCCGCTGACGGACGCGCCAACCTTCTGGCGTACGGAGTGATGCCTCTACAAGTTCAACAGTAACCGGTGCCGGGTTCACGAATCGCATTCCGATTGAGAACTTTTGCCCGGGAATTGCAACAGTAAAGGTTTCAGACGAACGCGTGCCTGCGGGTTGAACAAGCACTTCCAGAGACAGTCCGAGTGCAGCATTTGTTGCGGTTATCAATTCCTGCTCTTTGTTCCGAAGCAGGAAAAGGAGATGTGATTGGTTACTATCATCAAGGTCTATCTCTTGTATTTTTTCTATTAAGCTGCGAATCGTTTTGAGTCCACCTGCAAGGTGTGGGACAACTGTCCAAGGCGCGCGAGCATCGTAGTCGCGTATTGCGGCATTCACACTTTCTTGAAGTTGTGTGAATTCTGCATTCAACATAGATGCGTCAGCAAATCTTGCCATGCCCATTATCGTTGTGTCAAGTCCATCAAATAGGCTATCTTCAGATTTCGGATGCTCGGAAAGTGTCGTATTGATTAACTGCAGTTCGGTGAGAGAAGCTCCTTTGGAGGCGCGCGTCTGCCCAACGCCTTGCGAACGCTGGTAACTGAGGCCTTGACGCGCTATTTGGGAGTACGAGAGACCTAATAAGGCATTGTATTCGCCAGTATCAATTTTTACGACAGGTGTATCGGCGGTTTCGGTGTCGCTGCGCCGCCATCTGGAGCGGGTGATGTAGAGTTTCTTAGGCTGCCACGGTTGGAGACCTTCGGCGAGGTGTTCTGGGAACCGTTCCGCATCGCCTGCGATACGGAACGCTTCTAATGTCACGACTCCAGAAGCTTGATGGTGACCATGGCCATCTCGGCGATTGCCTTGAAACCGAGAGATAATGATATCCGGACGGTAGTAGCGAATGAGACGCACCATATCCTCCAAGAGCATCTGGTAATCCCATTTTTCTAAGGTTTCGTCGAGTCGTTTGGAATAGCCGAAATCGACAGCACTACTGAAAAAGAGGTCAATGCCGTAGTAACGGACAGCAGCGAGGTGCTCCTCTGTCCGGACGATGCCGAGTGCGTCGAATAATTCGGGACCGATGAGGTTCGCGCCACCTTCGCCACGCGTGGTCGAGTATAATGCTGTTCTAACCCCCTGTCCACGGCTGAGCCACGTCAAGAGCGCACCGTTTTCGTCGTCTGGGTGTGCGACGGTGTGGAGAACGGTAGCAGTGGTCTGTAGGCGTTGCAAGGCACGCCAAACTTCCGAAGCGTTCGTTGCGCCTGCCATTTCTCCAGTGTCTGCCATTGTAGTGGTTCCTCCTATTGTTCCGAGCAGTGCAAAAGTCAAAATTGGTATTACGATTTTTCTGAGCATTAGAAGATCCTCCTACAGAAAGTGCGTCTGCTGTTATCTGTCGCACAGGAAGATTATACCTTCGATTTTTAGCCCCCTAAATCCCCTTATCACGGGGACTTATGAACCAATTGATGTCTAACTTATCAGAGGGGATAGTGCCTCGCGTAGCATTTGCACACTCCGTGGAACGCCGACGTGTGCATCCGCCTTCCCTTCAAATTCGATGGATACATATCCTCGAAATCCGACATTTTTTAAAATTTTGCCGATTTTAGTGTAATCCAAATCTAACGTATACCATTCACCTTCACCGTAATAGGTTTTGGCGTGGACAAGCACTGCCTCATCGGCAATCTGTGTTAATTTTTCATACGGATCTGAGAGGAAATTCCCACAATCCATCGTTACCTTCAACCACTCTGAATCAATAGCGGATACGATGCGGTTGACTCCCTCAGGTGTGCAGGTTAACCCCCAATGGTTTTCGAGTCCGAGGATAACACCGTATTTTTCAGCATCTGGGAGGCACTTTTCGATGGCTGCGATGACCCACTCAAACGCTTCATCTTCTGTGTGTCCGGGAAGCGTCGGTTCTTGTCCTTCGGTTTTCATCAATTCGTTGAAGGACGGAACAGTCCCCCATCGTCCTGAGTTGAGTCGGATTGAAGGGATACCGAGTTCGTGTGCTAACCGGATGCAATGGATAGTGTGATTGATGTTTTTTTGCCGCGTCGCTGCGTCTGGTGAGACGAAGCCTTGATGGATGGAAAGCGCGTAGAGATCGAGTCCGTGGATGAAGGCGAGCCGTTTGAGTTTCTGAAGATATGGGTTCGCCTCAGATGCCATTTGTTGATGTAAGATTTCGATGCCGTCAAGTTCAAGCCGTGCGGCTTCTTCAATAACGTGTTCAATAGAGACACGTTCAGGTTTGAAATGCCAATAAGAATAGGTGGATACGCCGAGTTTCATTTATCACCTCAGTTTAGAGTGTTTATGTGCTTTATGATAGCATAACTCGGAATACAAATCCACTCTTTATACTACAAATATGCAGGCGCGGTTTTATGAAGATTAACTAAATATTTCGGTAATCTTTACAGATCGCGAGCACAGCTCGCTCCTACCAAGAGGTTTTTGATGCATTACCGAATTAAATTCTTAAACTTCATTGAACCGCGCCTTTTCCGTAGAACATCGCTACTGATTCTTGGATTTATCTGCTACTGCCGCTGCGACTAGCCGCTCTAAATCTGGCTCTCTGCCTTTTCGGGACATCAACTTGTGGTTGGCTTCATGGGCGATTAACGTGCCGTCTCTGCCGATAAGCCACCGTGCTGGAATAGATTTAACATCGGACTGTTGCACAAGGGGACACTGTTTTTCTCGTCCACTGTAAACCTGCCGCCAAGGGATGTTATTTTCCTTGAGGAAGTTGCGTAGCTTCGCTTCGTCAGTGTCAAGACTCACACCAATAACATCAAATCCCCGATTTTTGTAAGTATTGTAAATCTTTTTAACATTCAGTATATCCCCGATGCAGAAACTGTGCCAGGCCGCCCAAAAATCAAGCAGAACAACTTTCCCGCGATATTGTTGGAGCGAGATCGGTTTGCCATCAAGGTCGGTTGCGGAAAAATCGGGAACAGGTTTTTCAAGCAACGCCAATGCAGGCTTGATCTTGCTGAGGTATTCTATCGCGAGTTCGGTGTTGCCTGACTCTTCATGGATATCGGCAATTCTCCGGGATAGGCTGAGCTTTTCCGGGTACTGCGCTTCAAGATTCTTGAAAAGCTGAAGCACATCCTCGTCCCGATTTGCTTTCTTAAGCAGATAACTGAGCGTCAAATGATCTTGAAGGTTTTCAGGGTTCATAACAACTTTGAAACGGTCGATAAGTCGATCCAAATCTTTTTCCCGTCCACTTTCAACATAGCGGCGGGCAAGCATTGGGTAGATATCCAAAAGACTTTCATGCTCCGGCTGTCGCTGAAGTTTCGTTTCCAAATCGGCGATAGATTTTTCGGCGGTTGTCTCGTTGAGGTCTTCGCTCAGTTCTTGCGCGGCAACTTCCACGCCCGCAGATGACCTTAACAATTTTAAATATTGAGGCATTCCCTCACTACGATGCGAATAGTACGGATGGTATAAGTTCCAACTGCACAGATGTTCAATCACTTCCAAGTCAGGGGTGAGTGTCAGAATGTCCACAGCACTGGCGTAATATTGTCGGAGTTTCGTTGCCAAGGCAGCTGCATCTGTTCCTTTGGCACCTGCCTGCAGCTCAGGCACATCCCTGAGCAAGACCCAGACGTTCACAAAATGTGTGTTGAGCAAATTGATAATTTTCGGCGAGGAGAGCGGACCCGCTCTCAAAACTTTGCCTGTCCCTCAGCAGGATTCATCGTCAAGTACACCGAATAAAAGCACCGCATGAATCGGACGATTCAGTGCTTTCGCGCGTTCAACCGCCTCTTCAATCGGGGTCCACTCAATTTCGGTGAATTTGTAGAGCGACCCCTCAAACTTCTTCGCCACCTCTTCCTCAGTGATAGCGGTTTCCCAAGCAATCGATTCTGGCTGCGTCTCCGATAAACTACAGAGTTCCATACGAGGTACAAATCCTATATCGAAACTTCTAAAAGCACCCATATCAACATTACTGTTGCGGGGCGGGAGCGATAACGTCCATTGACAAATCGTTCCAGTGTCTCGATTGATGATTAGATGTCCCGTAAATTGCGCTGGTCTCAAGTAGGCATCAATAGACGCGTTCAACCTAAAGCGCGCATGGATTCGGAAAATGATGTCAGCATATTCGGACGAAATTGCCCGTAAGCACGCTTTCGCCGCTTTCTGCGTTGCGCCTGGATGAAACTGGCGAAGAAAGGGGAGAATCCCCTCCGGCTCCAAGTTCCAGATATCTCCGACGTTAACGGTTGATGGCGGGAGAAAGACTTGGAAATCTGTTGTGCTGTAGTTCTTCAATGGCTGCACAGGTCCGGGGTTGAACAACACCAACCACTCTTTCCACGTCATGTCCACCGGTTCTTGCCACTGTGCTTTGGATCGATTAAACTTTTCTTCCGTTGCCCAATGCAAGTTATGCGTTGTATTTTCAATTGGATCCCAATGCGCCTGCACTGGGACATCCACTGAAGTGCTTAGCACGTTACGAAGGTCTATCACTGTTTTCGCTCCTGTTGTCAGAAAGATTTGGGAATACTCTATTGGCTCGCAGATTTGCCCTTAAGTGCTTCCACTACGAGTTGTTCTAACTTCTCCCCTCTCGCTTTATGCGTGATTAATTTGCCATCTGCGTCAATAAGCCATTGGCTCGGAACACCCGTGATATTATACTGCTGTGCAAGTGGGTCGTCCTTCCATCTTTCACCGCTATAAATCTGCCGCCACTGGAGGTCGTTCTCCTTAATGTATTCCCGCAATTCCGATGCCTCATCATCAAGACTGACCCCGATAATGTCAAATCCCTGATCCTTATAAGTATCGTAGACCCTTTTAAGGTTGGGCATTTCGTTAATGCAGAAGCCACACCAGACTGCCCAAAAATCGAGCAAGACGACTTTGCCACGATACTCCTGCAGCGAAATCGGATTCCCATCAAGATCAATTGCAGAAAAGTCAGGCACGGGTTTTCCAATCAATTCGTATGTAGGATCCGCCTTACGGTCATAGACATCAGCAAGCTCGGTATTACCTAATTTTCTATAGATGTAGGCGAGTCGCCAAAGGATAGGTTCCGCGTCCGGGTGCTGCTGCTCAGCCACCTTAAAAGCCTCAAGCATATCCTCATATCGCTCCATTTCGTCGAGCATGCCAAACAGCATGCGATACCCCGGAAGGTCTGGTTCCATAACTGATTGGAAACGCTTAATAATCGCATCGGCTGCTTGTTCATTTTCGGTTTTGATGTAAAGACGGCCAAGCTGCCCGTAGAGATTAGAGAAACGCTGGTTATCTGGGTGTCGCGCAAGGGCACCCTCGAGAGCGGTAATCGTTGCTTCGTCGCTGCCGTAGAGGTCTTCCAGTCTGGATTCCCAAACACCGAATGACTTGTAGATTTTTGAAGAGAAACTCAAGTTCAAACAACCAAAATCTTCGTTCTCATGATGTCGGCAGCGGACAAGTGGTATGACATCCCCGTACATCTCGCGTTGTGTATTTTTCTCCTCTCGGTATTCCGGGTGAAACTGATACCCGTAACTCACCGGCATTTTCGGATCCGTGTTCAAGGAAAAGATTGTCTTACCACCCTCTTCGTCCGCAGGACAGATCAAGGTGTTCGCATCTGCCAAATATTTTGGATGAAGTTCTGAAAGCCACTCTGGAAAATCACCGTGTTCTTTCTGATATGCCTCAATCGCCTTGCCAATTGCAACCAAATTTTGCGTGCAAACTTCAATATTTTTCTCATGCTGCTCCATCATCAGACCTTCGTTGGGTTTTCCTGCAGGTGTATCTGCGTTCACAGAAGTCATCGGTAAACCTATCGCCGTTGCCACAGTCAAAATTGCTTTCATTTCAGTCTCCTCCTTTTCAGATTTCTTACTGAATAATGTTGAATATTTGTCCACCTATGGGAACTTATTTGCGTTTAAGCAAACCGTCTCGTTTAACTATTCATTCTCGACTTTGCCTCGGAGTGCTTCCACTACAAGACGTTCTAACTTCACACCTCTGGCTTCGCGTGAGATTAAGGTGCCGTCTCTTGCGATGAGCCACGGAGCGGGGATACTGCGAATATGATACTGTTTCGCAAGCGGACTGTCCCACCCTTTGCCGCTGTAAATCTGCCGCCAGGGGATGTCATTCTCTTTGAGGTAGTTGCGCAATCTCTCTTCATCAGTATCAAGGCTGATGCCGATGATGTCAAACCCTTGATATTTATGGGTCTCGTAAACCTCTTTGACGTTCGGCATCTCCCCGACGCAAGGTCCACACCAAACCGCCCAGAAATCAAGTAAGACGACCTTTCCTCGATATTGCTGAAGCGAGATATGTTTGCCATCAAGGTCAGTTGCGGAAAAGTTAGGCACAACTTCCCCGATCAGTTCGGACATCGGATCCGTCTTCTTCCGATATTCTTCCGCGAGTTCGGCATTACCAAGCCGTTCATGAATTTGGACAAGTTCATCAAGAACGCGGTGATTGTTTGGCTGTCGCTTCTCAAGATTCTCAAAGACCTTAAGCACTTCTTCATGCTGATTCGCTATCCTAAGCATCGTGCCGAGTAGGAAATGTGCTGAAAGGTCATTAGGTTTTATAATCGATTTGAAACGGTTAATGAGGTGCTT
Source organism: Candidatus Poribacteria bacterium (assembly GCA_009843785.1). GTDB lineage: Bacteria > Poribacteria > WGA-4E > WGA-4E > WGA-3G > WGA-3G. The sequence continues at coordinate 12,962 of VYCT01000218.1, forward strand.
AGCATCTTTTTCGCGTCCAACTTCAATGTAGAGATGCACGAGTGTCCGATAGACGTGAAAGAACTGTTCATTGTCGGTTTCTCGCTGGAGTCCTCTTTCCAAGGCTTCAATGGCTTCCTCAGTGGTGTCATACATCTCATCGGGTTTATATACGCCGGATGACCCATAGATTTTAAAAGCAAAACTCAAGTTTAGACACTCAAACATTTGATTCGTATGATGTCGGCACCGGACAAGCGGTAAAACATCTCCATACACGAGGCGTTCTTCAGTTTTTGTGTCTTGATACCTGGGATGAAATTGGTAGTCGTAACTCACGGGTATTTTTGGATCGGTATTGATCAAAAAATAAGGCTTACCACCGTCTTCATCTGCCGGACACAGTAAGATATTCGCGTCAGGCAAATATTGAGGATGGAGGTCTGAGAGCCATTCTGGAAAATCACCGTGTTCCTCCTGGTAGGCTTGGATTGCTTTACCAATTTCGAGCAGATGCCCTTTGCAGATTTCAACATTTTCGTCAACCTGTACTACCTTCGTCGTTCGGTCAGCAGGATCCTCGCTTAGTGTTGGTTGCGATCTGGAAGCCTCTTGAATCTGTTGGGACAGTGTTTCCTTTGGATTCACCGCTTGTGCCAAACGGACCGCACCTATTGGAACAGCAAAACAGATGAGGATGAGTAGTCCTATCCCGACGGTAACCTTCGTTATCGGATGCCGATTCAGATTTTGCGTGAGAACGGTTCGGAGTCGTCCTTCAATCTTTGATGGGCGTACCATTGCCACAGCCGCCCGAGAAGCAAAACTGGCAACCTTCACATTTCGCACAACATCAAGCAGGTGTTGGGCGTAGTCAGTCGGTTGATATCCGGCATTTAGCACCTGGTCATCGCATGCTTGCTCTGCTTCTATTCGCATCCAACGTGCTGCAAACCACACAAGCGGGTTAAACCAGTAGACTGCACACACGACCTGTGCAATCATCTGCATCACCCAATCCCGTCGTTTAATGTGTGCCAATTCGTGGAACAGGACAGCACGAAGCCGCTCCGTTTGCCAGTTGTCTGCCCCAATCGGCAGCAAAATCACAGGACGAAATATGCCCCATACCATTGGGACTGTGATTTTGTCGCTGAGACGAACACCGAACTTTTGATTCCAAATGGCGGGCAGCGGGTCCATCGTGCCGTTAAAATCATGTGCACGAGTGGATATATACCAGACCGCACCGATGCCAAAAATCAGACCAGCCAGAAGGAACGCGCTAACGCAGCCGCAAACTATCCCTATCCAATTTGTCCAAGGCATTCTGCCCGGCATATCGTTCCTATGGGTCTCAACTTCCGGTTGAAATGGCGTAGGTGTGGCTTGCGTTGATGCCTCTGTTTTTGCTGGCACCTCGCTCGGCGCAATTGAAGTAGAATCAACAACGGTTCGAGTAGAAGCGACAGGGGTCTGAGATATTTCTGCCAACTGATACGTTTCATATCCGACGGGGGTTTGCGGTAAGATATTAACCTCCCATTTCGGAAGGATAAAAGAAAACAACGGGACAATGAGACATCCAACAATTGCCATGCTCCAGACGAAACCGCGCACTGCTGCCGATTTCCGACGGAGGCAGAATCCGAATAAACCCACGACCGCAAAAATCACGAAACTTTTCAGCGTCGTATCAACGAGAAATTTTAGCAGCGGATCTGCATAGAGTGTTTCAATGAATCGCATCATGATGCGGTGTCTCCTTTTTTCGCTTGCTCAATGAGTTGGCTTAAACGGTCGAGTTCCTCATCCGAGAGGTCAGCATCGGAAACCAGTGTCATGACCGTTTTCTCAATGGATTTATCAAAAAATGTCTGAAAAATCTGTTTGAGTGCGAAACGTCCTGCCTGATGGCGTGGTTGCGTCGGACGATAAATGTAACGTTTGCCATCTTTTTTGTGGGTGAGATACCCCTTCTCCTCTAAGATTCGCAACAGTGCCCGAACTGTAGAGTAACTGGGAGGATCCGGGAGGTCTTCAAGGACATCGGCAACAGAAGCGCGCTCGCGTTGATAGACGATATCCATGATTTGTCGCTCCCGCCGACTCAGTTTGACGGCTCGGTAATCTTCCATATTTATCACCTCTTTCTTTTCGTATTGTGCTGATATTTTTGTCCTTATGAAAACAGTGAATTAAATAATATGCTAATATTTTAGCACTTACAAAAATTGATGTCAAGAAAAAATGCTAAAATTCAGCATAAATTAATTAGATTTCAACACGCACAAATGCGAGATACGCACCCGCCAGCAAAACCACGACAAACAGCGTTAGCAGCAGCAACTCTATCGCAACAGTATTGAAATCTTGACCGAGATTGAGCGTATCTTCAAATTTTGGGACCGCCTCTGGATTGACGGGTTTCTGGGACATCCCCTGGCGAACGCCCATGATATGGCGGCTCTCCGGATCGCCTCTCTCCATATCGACGACGAATTCTCGGTATTCACGGGCGTAACGCTGAGCATTCTCAGTAAATTGCTGGTACCGATCCAGCCCTATTCCAGCAAACGCCTCAAAGAGATGCTGGAGGAGTGCCGCAGGTGAGATACTGGTGATCGCGCGCGCACGTTGAACTTGGGTAATCTTAAAGGTTAAGTACTCCCCAGCCAAGCGTTCGCCGCTTACTGCTATTTGGGTGTGCCACTCACCTCTTATCCTTAGCATTTTTTCGTCATTTGACTGGTACCAAGCGTGTCGCCAAGTTCTCCGAAATGTGTGATAATTTTGGCCGTATCGGTGAGAATATTCATGTTGAGACATAGATGATGAAAAACCGCTCGCAAGTGCGGCGAGCGTACTCGGCATAAAAGCGACAAAAGTGACCCAGGTTAACAGAAGTATCACAAGACTCACGGCACTCCGTTGCACACGCGCCGAAACTAATAGTCCTAACGCCAGAAACAGACACGTGTACAAAAGCGCGATAAAGAGGATGATACCTAAACGTCCCCACGCTTCAGTATTCAGGTGGACCTCACTTGCGGAGGAAATCATTAGGAGGTTCACTAACATAGCGAGCATAAAGGGAATGGTTATACTTACCAACGCCCCCAGAAACTTACCGATCAGCACGGTATGCCGTGGGATTGCATTTGCCAACGTTAATCGGAGCGTGCCGTGCTCGCGTTCGCTGGAGATCGCATCAAACGTGAATAAGAGCGCAATGAGACTCAAGATATAACCGATGATAAAGGTCCAATCAATTTGGGAAACGTCGGGTCCAACATTCTTCATATTTATGTTGACATCTGGATATTCCAGTCTCCAGAATCCCCTGCTACCATGAGGGGTGTCAACCCTATCGGGTAAAAGGGCTTCGCCACTGGCTGCGCAGAAATGGAGCGGCGACGGTTTTTTGTAAAGCGTTCCGGGTCCCTCGTGTGCCAGTGTATAGAGACTGTCCTCGGCGCGAGACGTTAATAGGTTCATGGATGCAGTAACAGCGTCGTGATACTTCTGAACCCGTTTCGGATGTTCTCGGATATGTCTCACGGCGTTGGTTATCATCAGTGCCAGCAGCAACACAGTCGTCAGCGCAAATCGGAGGCTATTCAAGTTATTGTATATTTCGCGTTTTATGATATGCCACATAAGTAGTAACCAGTAACCAGTTAACAGTTAACAGCCTCCGCAGAAAAGAGGTTAGCATCTTCCGCACCTCAATTCCAGTTTCCAGTTAACAGTACTCAGTTTTCAGTTAAGAGGACTCTTGTAACTGACAACTGTTAACTGGAAACTGTTAACTACTTCACACTTCACTTTTGATAAAAACCAGAAATATTGCTATAAAGAGAAAGACATTCATTGTGAGCAGCAGGAACAGATCCGGTAATGCTCGTTTGGCATTGATGCTTATATCACTTCGCTGAAAAGAGAACTGTGGGAGTGTGTCCCAATCGACGGCACCTTGATCGGAAGAAAACCACTGTCGGGACGCAAATATCTTTTCATCGTGAAAGTAATTGACGATTGCTTGTCGGTAGCGTTGCGCTGCTATGAAAAAATCTCGGGTCCCATTGAAGTCGGTGCCTGCCCATGCCTCGGTTGCGGCATCATATAAACCCGCGGGTGAGAACTTTAACAATATTCGTCCTCTGTTTGCCGGTTGGACGTAGATTTCCTCGAACGCTGGCTTTCGGATGAGCCATACTCGTTCTGCGGTACTGACGGTTAGCGGTCCAAGGAAGCGGAAAAGATTTTGGGCATGTGGCACCAATGGTTCGGATTTCTCGTCGATTGTTTCAAGGGCACCTGCAATGTCGGTGTGATACACTAATCTTGACGGATTGTCGTCGAATGACAAAGAAAAATCTAATCCCAAACTCCAACTCTCTCCGGGGATAGGGTCGTTGCGGAGAAACTGTTCCCGCTTTCTTTCAAGTTCTTCCCACACCTGTTTAATCTGATTGTAGGCAGCGGTTTTCGTGTCTGTTCGCGGGACAGTATCAACTGCGGTGAGAATCATATTCGGATAGACGAGTACTAAAAACGCCCAGACGAACAGCGAGAGTATGAGCGCGGTACTGGTTCGGCGTGTGATCGCAGAAATGAACATGCCGATGAGGTAGAACAGCGACAGATAGATGAATGACGTAAAAACGATCCCGCCGATACGCAGAAAATCATCGGTATCCAAGGAAACCGTAGTGGAAGTTGTCAGCAAAATGAGCGCGAGAAGCAGACTCATCAACAACGGCACGAGCAAACAGACCATCGCACCGATATATTTGGCGACAAGGACATACCCGCGTCCGATGGAATTGCTTAGGACTAAGCGTAGGGTGCCGTGTTCGTATTCTCCAGCGATAGCATCATAGGCGAAAGTGAGTGCCAGCAGACTGAGGATCCCCTGAAAAATAAGAACAATATCAATTGAAGTGAGGATGTTGAAATATGCATTGTCCGCCTCATACTTGTTGGCATCCCAAATTGTCGGTACAAAAGTGTGAGAAACCTTAATTTTATTCCCCAGTCGCTTATCTAAACCGGTATTGAAAATACTCAACGGGTTCGGTGGACGGTCAAGGATCATTGTTCCCCACACACCAAGCATTCCATCTGAATAGGTTTTGTTAATCTCCCGTAGTTCCTGCCGATGGGTTTTAACAGCGGTGTTATAGTCTGCCAACCGCAGTTCATAGTCCTTAATGAGCACAACGGTATTCGCAACGACAAGCAACAGCATAATCACAACAGCTGCCGCAAATCGGAACGTCATGAGATTGTCGAGGAGTTCTCGCCGAACGAGTGTTAGAAACATCGCAGTATCACCTCATCTGATAGGAGTGCCTCAATCATCCAAATTAAGGGCTGACCGCTTATAGGATCCAAATCTCTACAAATGTATTGCCAATTGCCCACTTTATCAATCAAGATAACACATGGGATTCCTATAATCTGATAAGCCTTTCTCACTTCGGCATTCGGATCAAGCAAGATCGGCCAGGGCACCTGATGTCCATTTATAAATTTCCGTACTTGGTGCGTGGTTATATCGTCATTGATACCCAAGATGACCACATCATCGTTTTTACTGAATCGCTCGTAGACAATTTTAACCTCTGGAATCTGCCTATTGTGTACCCGAGTCCTCGAAGACCCAATGTCCAGCAAAACAATCTTGCCGGACATCGCCGACAGCGTATAAGTCTCGCCTTGCAAAGTTTGTAGACAGAAACCAGGTGCTTTCCTATTCAATCCACTCGTGATAAGTCGCTGTCGGATTTTCTCGCGATCGGCATCTTCTCGAATCCGGTATTCGGTTTCCGCCGCTTTGAGGAATGCTTCAAATGTATCGGTCGATCCTCGTTCGATTTGATCATAGACGCGTTCGAGTCCCGCCCGAGCTTCGACATGCGGAGTTGGCGCGAAATGTGCATCGGCGTAGGAACGTCTGGCGGTTTCCCAATCTCCCATGCCTTCCGCTGACCGTCCCAACATATAGAAGTAATTTGTGGTGTCCTCGCTGAACCTTTCCGACGGTGATTCCAAATAATCCGGCGCGTTTGCGACAAGTCCATCATAAGCTTCTTTCCATCGTTCCTGCTGGAAAGAAATTTCAGCGCGCAAGCGCGAGATCTTCTTGTAGGCTTTTTCTACAGATCCTTTGTTATGTTCGACAAGCCACTTCTGTTCCTCTGTCTCCCCTAATCTGATTTCAGCACGTTCTAAAATTTCATAAACTTTGTCTAACCGATTGTTAAACTTCAATCGCCATTCAACCGCTTCTATATAAGCCAAGCCAAAATACTGCTGCGTCTCCTTGCAATAGGAAAGACGAACTTTCAAATACCGGTCAATAAGCTCATCAAGATAATCATCGCTTGCCAGAGATCGATCCTCTTCCGCCAACAGCCACAGCATATGTTCATATGCCCCAAAATACCAAGAATTTCCGGGGACATCTGAGGCGGTACACTCATCAATGACACGTTGGTAATAGTGCCATTTTTGAGATACATCTTCGCTCCGTTCAGCTAACCCTAACAATGCAGCCTGATAAACTTCGGTTCTGGGGTATTGCAACATCTTATCAAACAGACTGTTTGGAACATTCTTTGTGCGGTTGGGTAGGCTCATATATCCCCAATAGGCAGTGTCTAAGACCTCTAAGGTTTCTGGTTGTGTCCGCAGTGCATATTCGATTTCAGGGCAAATCCTTTTTTTCGCCTCTTCCTCTGGAAACATTTCGCCTATAAGGCTCCATCGAGAACTATAAGCCTTTAAGTTCACCGGATTGGATGCCAGTGCCCGTGCGCTAATCTCTAAAGCCTTATCAAATTCGCCCGATCTATGGTGGTTTGTAATCTGCGTTGCCAGATTTTGTTGCTGATTATGACTTGGCATTTGAAAAAATTCTCCTGTCTCTTGTAAACGCTTTCGTGCCCGATGGAGCCGACTTCTAATCGTATTCACCGACACACTTAAGAAATCGCCTATTTCCTTTGCTGTCATTTCACCGAGATAGTAGAGGGTCATTACCGTACGTTCACGCTCCGGCAGTTTTGTCAGGAGCCCGTCAACGATTTCATGACGACGCTCGGTTGCTTCTAATTCGCGCTGCTCCAATATATAACGCTCATACGTTAAGTTATCTATCGCTTTCACAGATGAGGCATCCAAGGATTGCATCGCGGGTTTTTGCTTTCGCACCCAAGCAATGCAAAGCCGATTTGCAATGACATAGAGCCAGCCAGCGAATTGATTGGGGTCCTTGAGCGTCGGGAGTTTCTCGTATACTTGTAGGAAAGTATCTTGGGTAATCTCTTCAGCATAGTGAAAATCACCGATCTTCCGCCATACAAGTGTGTGGACACTTTTTCGGTACTTTTGAACTAAAGTATTGAATGCGTCGTCATCGCCTGACAAGATTTTGCGAATTAACTGGACATCGTCTTCTCTTTCCACAGAGCTTTCTCCTAAACAAAGAGTCGTCAGTTATCGGTTGTCAATTGTGGTAGTAACAGTCCATTAAACTGCCACAAGAGATCACTTGACAATTGAAGATCCTGACTCTGATAACTATCCTATTGCTTATTAAAGACGCGATTTCGGGCAGAAAACATTGCATAATCTGAAAAAGGCGGCAGGTGTATAGCAGCTTAACACAGATTATTGCCTAAGAATTCTCAAAAATTGCCCAAAGTTTAGGGTAAATTAGACAACATGCTAATATTTTAGCATTTATGGAAAATGATGTCAAGAAAAAATGCTAAAAATTTAGCATAAATCGATAGCATATCGGACGCTTGACGCAGGTGATATACCGGTTATGGATTACAAGTACAAAAACTAAGGAAGTTATTGACGGAAAGAATTAGACGCTATGTTCAGGTTGGGGAAAAGAAAGGGGGTTGATTTAAGGAGACTAAGGCTGCTCAGTTGCCCAAGATGGATAACTAAACAGCCTTAGTTAGAGAAGATGTGCAGTTAAAAACCGCACCCAGAGACAAAAGCTCTATTCAAAACCGCCGACCTTCGCTGCTTCAGGTGCGCGTGTCGGGAGTTCTTTCTTGGCTAACGTGTCTTCAGGCACATAACCGGAGTAGTCAGAAATCTGACCGTGCGTCAACGCATACACGACGACGTTCGTCATGAAGCGGTAGACACCGGGTGAATAGTGGACACTACGTGTCGGGAGACTGACAGACTCCATTGCGCACATATAGTCACGACGGACAACGATAACGGACAACTTTTCACCGACGGAGATACCTTCGAGGTAGTTCCGTTTCGGTGGACGTGTGCCCCACCAGAAGATGTCGAATCCGACTGGGGGTCCGCCCATTTCATAGAAGTTGTCATAGACTTCGTGATCGTTGGCAATCCGTTCAATCTGATACTCAGGCATGACGTAACGCATCTGTGCGAGGAAGAGACGAATCATCGCCTGCGCAGGAGCGTTCACACCGCAGTCGTCAAAGACAAGGAATCCACCTTTTTCGACGAGGTAGCGGCGCATACCGGCAGCTTCAGTCTCAGTGAGACGGCTGTCCATTTTACCACCACCATACTGCCGTCCGAGCAAGTTACGAGAACGGACGAGTGAGGGGTCGTGCCCTGTCATGAAAACGAAGGGTGTTTTGAAGAGGTTAGCATCGGTAAGTTTCAATGCGCCACCTTCAACGTTCATGTCGGTTTTGATTTTGGTACGTTCGTTGAGCCACTTCGTCAATGCGTTCAAGGAAGAAGCATCAGCCCACCAGTCAGAGAGACTGTGGCGGATCCGTGTGAAACGGAATACGCCGCGGATGTCTTTACCTTTACCGATAACGCGTCCACCGGGTTCGCCTCTCGGCAGGGGTGGCACTTCGACGTTACCGAGGGTGATGTTTTCAACGACATCGCCGAGGGCATCGCGTGCGGCACCGACGTTTTCGACCATTGCGAGGCCGGGTGGACGTTCAAAAGCGACTTTCACCTGTACCGCGGTACCTGCGACACCACGACCGATGTTAGCCGGTCCGGCGGAGGGTGCGCTTGCGACAGGTGCGGAGAACGCCAAAGCACCGGGTGCGTCCGATACTGGAAGATCTGTATGTGTTACAACAGTCGGCACGGGTGCGTTCGGTGTAACGACTTTCGGGACATTCGGATTGATTGGTGCGTCAACTTTGACGGTTTGGTTTGAGAATTCGAGTACCGTCTGCGGCTGGAAGCTTGACTTTGCGACAAACGCAGTCGTTACACGCGGTTGTACCTGAACCTGTTCGACAACGACAGTGTTTTGCGTCGGAACAGTCGGTTTAATAACCGGTTTCACGACAGGCTTCCGTACCTTAGGCTTCGGTGGCTCCTTGGGTTGGAGCACTTCGGCACCGACGAGATCTTTAAACTGTTCGGTTTGTGTAACCAGATAAATACCGGCAACGACCGCGATGACCACGTGGAGTACCAATGAAGTCATGAAGGCACCAGAGGTTCTTTTTACGCTCATTCGTTATTACCTCCAAGGGGTATTGTTTGCGTATCCTAGAAAAAATAGAAGTTGTTGATGCAGAAATATATGCAATTTCTATGCCAATGCAAAAACGCTGAATTTGCGGGTAATCTCTGCATCAAACGGGTTAAGCTGCACAAAAAGGGGCAATTCCTTTGTTAGGCTGCACAAAAAGGGGCAGTTTTCGGCGAAATTCGCGAACCGAAATTGAATTTATGGGGCTTTGTCCTCGTCTGTCGTAAAGAAATTACCTTCATCCTTAAGCCTTGCCTTGCCTTTGTAATGGCCAAAGATTCCCAAGTTGTTTTCCGTGATGCTATCCAACTCATGAATTTTCCACCCATCCTTGGGATCTTTCAACAAATAGAGGTGCGTTTCCCCTGGGAACGAGCCTTTGTAGCAGTTGATGCCTATCGCGCTGGCTTCCAACTTGCTGCCTTTGTAGCGAATCCAAAAAGCTGACAACCTATCGTTCTGTCCCCATTTGTTACCTTTTGTCCCGATGCCCTCCCACAAACCTAAGATATTGGTTTTGACATCGTTCCAGCCCACGGCTAAAGGCACGGGTTCATTTCCGGCAAAGATTGTTCCGAATATAATATTCGCGCTATCAAAGGTTTCTTGAACGGCTTTGATATCGAAGTCGTTAAAGGCGTTATAGAATTCAGTGTAGATTTCTTGAATCGCCTGTTTTTCGGCATCAAAGTCGATCGGCGGTCTTGAAGCAACAACAGGTTCGTCCGCTGGCTCCGTTGAGGTGCTCTCTGTCGGCTTTTCGGGGGCTTCTTCTTCGTCAGTACCACACCCTACAATGCCGATGCTCATGATGCCGACTGCGAAAAGGACAAGCACGAGCCACGTTAATCTCAATTGCATTTCTTTAAATTCCTCCTTTAAATTCATAGCGTAGCCTGCAAACCCATGTTGCAAGCTGGTCACACCCAAAAATCGTATTTTCCTGCCAAACTGTGAACTCCCAATACGCACGCAAAGCAAAAATTGGGTGTCGGATGACTAACAGATATTTCTATGGATGCTGTGTTTCAGACTTTAAAGACATTATACCTTTTTTCCAAAACTATGTCAAGTTAATTTGTCACTATTGTTAATTTGTCAGTGTTGGTCAATGTTTTTGTTTCCATCAAACAAATTTTACGGCAGATACGCGGTCTCTTCAAGCATCTGAATTACGTCGGCAACTTGAATTTTGGACATACATCCGTCTTTACCGAATCGGCAGGTTGTTCCTTGGCATGGGGGACAATCCGTTTGACTTTGAATTGTCCGACACTTTGTGCCTACCGGTCCAAAGCGGGTTGGATCACCGGGTCCATAGAGTCCTATTGTCGGGGTGCCTACTGCTGCAGCGAGATGCATCGGACCGCTATCGTTGCCGATAAACACATTACATGTGCGCAAGATTGATGCCAATTGGGTCAGGGTTGTTTTACCGGCGATATTGATAGCCTCCGCCTGCATCAGCCGTTGGATTTCAGTGATTATCGGCATTTCGTCTTTCACACCGACAAACAGAATTTTTGCACGTTTTCGTGCAATTAACCAATCCGCTAATTCTGCGTATCGCTCAGGCATCCACCTTTTTAATGGAATTGGGGAACCTGGATGGATAGCAATTAAGGGTCGTCCTTCGCCAATTTGATGCGCTGTTAGGAAATTGGATGCCCATTTCTTGTTTTCCACTGTTACCGAGAAGGTCGTGGCCTTTATGGGTGTTGGAACACCTGCTTTGTCTAAAACATCAAGATTGCGCGTTGTCTCGTGTATTCCGGTGAATCGCGCGAAACCCAATTTGTTCCCAACTTGCAGCGTCGCTCGGTCAAGACGTTTCGGTGCAACTCGCAATAGTGCGAAGCAGACGGTTCGCCAATCGCTTCGGAGTGCCACCATTAGGTCGTATTTTTGACGACGTAACGCTCGGTAAAGTTGGAACGTCTGTTTTAGTGAAGTCGGGGGTCCTGCGCGACAAAAAGCGGGGGAATTGTATTCCAGGACTTTATTAACATCAGGATGTTTCTCCAAAACAACGCGGCTCCACGCACCGGCCAATGCGTGCAGCTCGGCATCTGGATACGCTCGGCTTAGATTGGAAAACACCGGTGTTGCTAACAGGACATCTCCGAGATGATCAAGTTTAACAACGAGAATGCGTTTCGGTGCGAAATTCTTCGGAAACCAACGTTTCCAATAAAAGAGCCGCTGTATGACAGTGGAAGCGATTAAAGTGAGAGTTTCGGATACATTCTGAAACATTTTTCTCAGTTTAGCCACTCCCCAAAGATTTGTCAAGAGGTATTCTACGCGATTAACTGATTTTTTGGAATTATAGTAAAATCCGAAAATAAGTTTACACCTGTCGCTCGTAGGGGTTGGGTTAC
>VYCT01000169.1 GCA_009843785.1 Candidatus Poribacteria bacterium
CTGATAATAACATGGTTAGATCAATGCCTCCCACTATCATCCCGACGATAGCTGCGCCAACGGGGATGAAGTTTGAAATATCGTCAAGGACATTTTGAACCGATTCATGTCCTTTCCAGCCTCTCGTTGTTTCATAATCCAGAGCGATGTAACCGTAAATGAGAACAAAGAGAGATATTAGGAAAAGTGCGAAGCCTGTTTTTCCCACTCTCCAGAAGTCTCTCATGGCTCGCCAAAAATCTCTCAATTTTACCAAAGCATCCTCCATGAAATTAAAAATATAATACCATGTCCTGCATAAATTGCCAACGAAAAATTATGCCTTCATCAGAGTTGTTCAGTTTTCGGTTGATTTTGACAAACGGATGTTGATTTTGACAAACGGATGTGGTATCCTGTATGCAACGTTGATACAAAGGCACTACCGGATCTAACACTTGGAGGCACGCGTGAAAACATTACTATTAGCGGATGCCAATCGGCTGTTCGCATCCCGAGTTGACCATGCAGCTACCCGACAGCAGAGAGATGCTGCGGTGTATCAAACTGTCATGTTAAGCGAGTTAGACTTTAACGATCTCGTTTTCATGGAAGCGAATGATAATGTATGGGCAGACAATCAGGCATTGGTAGACAGGCTCACACCCACAGGGCAGTCCCGCACGCCGAAAGAGGTCGTAGACAGGGTTCTGGAGGTATACCCCTATCAGCATCCGATCCAAGTCTTCAAGCATCTCTCTGCGGATGAACCGTGGTTTGAGGGATGTTTCATTATCAGTGCGAGATTTGACCCGCGCTTGCTGGGGGAACTGTTAGTTAGGCCCTTGACAACTTATGAGAAACCCGCACATCCACCGCCAATCAGGTTGTACCTTGAAGATGGGAACCATAGGGCCCTGGTGTATGCCGTTTCCTTGAGACTACAGGCAGAAGCGTATCAACCTGTCCGCGCCATTTTCAGCCGGGACTGGAGCCATCTCTATCCGTGGGGACAGGTGACGGCATAAGGAGGAAGTTGTCTATGTCTAACTTGCAAAACACACTCACACATATTCTTGAACATGAACGTCAGTTAGCAGACGCGAATGAAGCGACCATACAACAATATGTTGTGCTGCCGATACTCAGGGCGTTAGGGTGGAATGATACCGATTTAGCGTCTATGGAAGTCCTGCCCGAGTACCAGGTGGAAAGCAGAAGGGCGGATTACGCCCTATATGTCCCACCGATTGAAAGCCCTATAGTGCTCATTGAGTGCAAACGGTGGAACGAGCCATTCACAAGACACGAGGAACAAATCTGCTTCTACGCCTATAGTGGAGATATCCCGATCGCCATCATTACAAATGGCAAACACTGGCGGTTTTACCTTCCGCATTGGAGAGCCTCCAGTTTGAGTGATAGGATCTTTTGTGACACAGATATTGCTATAGATCCGAACAGTGCCACCTCTGATTTAGAAAGATACCTTTTGAAATCCAATATATCCTCTGGTGAATCGGAACTGAACGCAGAGATCGCGTTGGAAGAAAAAGAGAAAACAGATGCTCCCGAACCTGAGCCGAGTGATGCTCGCGTTGAACCTAAAAATGATGTACCCTATACCCTACCGAAACAGCAAAACGATTTTCCTTATTCCGGGGTACAGTTGAAATCAATGAGAGAGCAGGCGGGGTTAACCCAGATCGAAGTCGCCTTGGCACTCGGCCTCGCTGCCGGCTCCTCGGCAGGAGTCGGAGACTGGGAAGCCGACAGACTCAAGGTACCAACTAAGCATCACGCCAAACTGATTGCGCTGTATTCTCAAACAGATACGGGTTAAACATTTGCTATCTGAAGAAGTGCGAACTTACCACGAAGCATACTTCTCTGAGGAGATACGCAATCTATTTTACGAGCGGGTTGCAGAGACACAGAATTTAATTGAAGCAGAAGGGTGGCGGTTAAACCCACCAGAACTCAGAAAGGTGCTATGTTCGTTCTTTTTAAGCGATAAAGGGGTGACAAGGGTGAGAAGAACATTGGGGATCGTTCTTCAACATTTTCTCCCCCACGCGAAACCGATAGGTCGAATCGGTGTGCAGGTTCTCAAACCGGCGTTATTTAAGTTGGACAGGTTACCGAAATACCGTGCCCTGTAACTTCCTTAGTCCGAAGTTATCTCAGCAGGTAAAGCCTCAATAATCCGTGCAGACTCCACGCTCACATAGACAATCCGCTCAATCGCCGTGATGAGGTCACGGGGATCCGCAAACCAGCCGTTTGGATCATTGATGATGCCGCTATCTTTGTCTTGTGTTATTTTGTAACGGTCAATGAACCATTCCAACGGGGTTCTGCCGTTGACAACATACCGATGTGCCGCCTCTGGGATACCAGCGAGTTGGATATGTTCATTGATAATAAGCGTGGTTTTTGTCTCTTTATCAGTGAACCGCATTGCGCGTGTACCGAGTCGGAAATGATGCGACTGTGGGTCTCTATCATGAGCGAATACGAGTTGCAGAGGATATCTTTCGCACATTTCGTAATTGAGATGGAGGTCAGCAAGATCTGCACCTGCCGCAGCGAAGGCGTGAAAATCCGGGGCAAACGGGATACGTGGTATCATTTTGGATAAGTCGTTTGCGAATGATTGCCGATAACTGGGTGCATGCAATACACCGTAGACATAATCAAAGATCGCATCTTTGGTGATTGCGTCATCATTGTAGTGTTCACGGAAGGCGTGCAATGCCGTGTCTGAAATGTTATCAATTCGATCTGGGGGCTCATCAATACCGTCAAAAGTGAGTGTTGTGTTAGGGGTATCTGTAGGTTTCGGGTATTGGTACCGCGGGAAACACTGTGAGGCTGCATTGAAACCCATATCTGGCATTGTATCTGTGATAAGTGCAGAAAATGCTTTTTTAGATCCGATGCCCGGGGCACATATCACACGGTTTTCGCTAGAACTATTTGGAAAAATCCGATCCATCTGGTGCTTTCTTTGTATAAAGATGTAATTAGCGTAACAATTTGTAGCAATGAAGGGACGGTACATAACCTTTCGGATATAGTTATCATTGAATCTGGTTGTTTTCCTCCGCTTGAGACTGTCCAGAAGTTCTCCTACCCACGTAACATTCTCAGTGTAGCGGCGCGCCACTTCATCTACTGAAAGTTCAGGGTTTTCCTCAAATTCAGAAAGCGCGTCAAGATAGTCTTGTGTCATTCGCCTCGCGTTCTCAGCACAAGCACCGCGCATGAAATTGTAGATATAGGCATCTGTCACTTACCCCCATTTTTTTTTGAGGGTAGTCTGTCGTTGATATTGTTAG
>VYCT01000361.1 GCA_009843785.1 Candidatus Poribacteria bacterium
ATTTATACATGAGCCATAAACGAATTGTACTAAATAACTATTTGTAAAATATTGTCTCACATAAACATAACGTTTTGTCCATAATTTTCATATATGGATACGATCTTTAGTCCCGTAGGGACGATATGTTTATAGAAATGCGTATCTCCCGGCATTTAGCCCCGTAGGGGCGACATGTGAACCGGGTTGTAGCTTCGGTATTTAGAGATAGAGAGTTTCCCTGCTGCATCGGAAATCCTTGAAAACTCAACATGGAACGGACAAAATTTGTCCAAACTTTAGTATAAACATATGAAATGCCATTCAAAACTTCTTGTCTGCTCAGTTTTTCTCCCATTGTTTCAATCCATTCAATCTACCCACTTCGGTGTCCGCGGATTCTGAAAGTTTTGGTCTTTCGAGCGGCAAATCAGCGAACCTATATTTGCCGGACTGCCGCATTTTTTTCTCTAACGCTTGATAGTGCGCGACCGGTTGACCAACGTCGTGGTCAAACCGTGCTGATATTTTATGCCGAATTTCGCGAACATCTTTCACGATTTCGCATTCGGGAGTTTCTTTGTTTTCTATAATTTCCCTGTCTTCCATCACGTCTCCAAATCATAGATGCCAATTTAGCGATTTTTAACAGCACTTTATAGAGGATCCGAGTCTTCAAGGTTTCCGCGTAGGATCCGGTTCGGTTAGGAAACCGAACCTACCGGACCAGGGCTTGGAGCGGTTATGTGTCTAAAATTGACACTTATGCTTCCGGCACGCCTCAAAAAAGTAAAAACACTCATAGCGCAAACTGAAAGTTTACGCTACAAGCACGGACGAAATGTTTAGGTTGAACTCATGTTGAAAACAGTAAACCGTTCTAATACCCCAACAACGCAATCCCTTCCCGATACGTTGCAGCGGAGTGCTGTAAGGAACCGAGTTCGTCTTCAGTCAGTTCAATTTCGAGAATCTCTTCTACACCGTCTCCACCGAGTTTAATAGGAACTCCGATATAGAGATCATCAATACCGTATTGTCCAGTGAGATGTGCGGAGCAAGGCAGCAGCCGTTTCTTATCCAGAATGATCGCTTCCGCCATCTGTGCCAACGATGCACCGGCGGCATAGTATCCGCTCGTTTTCAGGAGATTGACGATTTCAGCACCGCCGTCACGCGTCCGTTGTGCCATTGCTTCAATGCGATCTTCCGGTATCAGCTGCGGAATCGGAATGCCGTTGACGGTCGTATAGCGTGGAAGCGGAACCATCGTGTCACCGTGTCCGCCGAGGACGAGTGCCTGGATGTCTTCTACAGATACACCGAGTTCAAGAGAAATAAAATAACGGAACCGCGCCGAATCCAACACGCCTGCCTGTCCAACAACGCGATGTGACGGAAATCCTGAAACCTTCCACGCATGGTAGGTCATGATGTCCAACGGGTTCGTGAGCATCATGATAATCGTATCTGGTGAATGCTTCACCACGTTTTCTGTGACGCTGCCGACGATATTGGCGTTCGTTTGCAACAGGTCTTCGCGCGTCATCCCCGGTTTACGTGGGGAACCTGATGTAATAATTACCAAGTCGGAGCCTGCGGTTGCGGTGTAATCCAGGTCGCCGTCAATAGCGGCATCAAACAGTTCTACGGGTCCCATTTGTGCCATATCTAATGCTTTACCTTGCGGAACCCCGTCCACGATATCTATCATGACGACATCCCCAAGTTGTTTCTGTGCGATCAGGAACGCCGCTGTTGCGCCGACATTCCCCGCCCCGATAACACTGATTTTTTTTCTTGCCACTTCTGCCTCCATTGTCATAGTACCCCCGCCTAAAGGCAGGGGGCTTGTTAAGAAACAAACCCTATCGGTCTACCGATAAGTTTCTCGTTTCACAGAGGTTGGTAACCCAACGCTCTCCACGATGGGCGCAAGCCGCCCGTAAGAGTATGTTTATCGCAGCGTTGTGGTCTCGGTCTAAGGACGTGCCACAAAAACTACAATCAAAAGTGCGTATCGCCAGCGAAAGTTTCTTTGGCGACTTCTGACCGCAACTTGAGCATGTTTGCGAGGTGTTCTTGGGATTGACTTGGTGGAAATGGAAACCGTCTCTTTCGGCTATGTTTCCAGCCCACTCAAAGAACTTCCCCCAAGACGCGTCGGATATGCTCTTGCTGAGGTGTTTGTTCTGAACCATGTTGGAAATGCCCAAGTCTTCAGTGACAAGGACGTTATTTTTCTCATGATGGAAAAGTTTGAAAACCAATTTACCGATAAAGTCTTTGCGTTTGTTAGCTGTCTTTTCGTGGTGCAACGCAGTCGCATGCGCGGCTTTCTGCCAACGCTGGCTACCTTCCTTTCGGCGTGCTATCGTCTGATTGTGCTTGTGCAGCAAACCTTCTGCTTGACGATACCAGCGGGGGTTGTCTTCTTTTTCGCCTTCGGAAGTCGTTAAATAATGCGTTGTTCCCATATCAACCCCAACAGCGTCTGTCGGTTCAACTTTGGGTGTATCGGGTATATCGCAAACGATATGGGCATACCAACCCGACGCTTTCTTGATGAGCGTGACTTCCTTCGGATCGCCTTGAAGTGGACGGTGCATGCGTATCTTGACTTCACCAAGTTTTGGCACTTTCAAGCGATTATGGCGAAAATCCGTTTCTATTATCGGATTTTGCCGGACACGTTTGACGCCACCTGTCTCTTTATCCTTGACTTTGTGTTTTCGCAAGCACCACGTCAGAGAACGCACACGCGTTTTGTAGCGAGGGTAGCCCTTTTTCTCTGCCCCTTCTTTGCAACGTCTGCGGAACGCATCAAAGGCTTTGTCAACGCGCTTGAGGACAGAAACTTGGAAATCTTGAGGCACTTCACGGAAGTCGTCATATTTTTCACGCGCTGCCGTCAAAAGAGCCTGTTGCTCACCTTGAGAAACAAAACGTCCTTCTTCCTCGTAGGCATGCTTACGATTGTTGCGGGCAGAGTTCTGAAGTTCGCAAAGGTGATCTAACCAACTTAATAATGTTGTTTCCTGTGTTTTCGTAGGATACACAGGGTATTTAAAAGTGAGTTTCATGGTATATCAGGCATCAGGCGTTTATCCCCTACTAAGTCGGAGGCAAGCACATTGCCAAGTGGCAACGCTTAGTATGCTTGCCAACCTGATACTCTAATTATACCACAATTTGGACGGAATGTCAAACATATTTTGGCGTTCTGGTCCTTTCCAAGAGGGCGGATTTTCCTCCCCCCACTAAAGTCTTACTGTTACCCATAAGTATAGTTGTGAGGTAAGGTTCGTTAAGTTTTTTCT
>VYCT01000156.1 GCA_009843785.1 Candidatus Poribacteria bacterium
AACCTTTCGCAAACTCGAAGAGGCTACTGAAAACCCCTAAATTGACACCTATGGTAACAGTTTTGCTTGTACCTGTCGCGAGGTGCTTTCCATCGGGTGAAAACGCGATCCCTCTGACCATGCAAGGGTTTTCAAGTGTGGCAATATTTTTCCCTGTAGCAACTTTCCACACCTTGGCGGTTTTGTCAACAGGACTATCGCCAGCAGAGTAAGATAAAGTTGTACCATCTGCATGCGTTTGCTGTTCCCAGTTGTCACCACCACCACTGGCCAAGAGGGTTTCATCAGGTGAAAACGCGAGGGATACGATGCCCCCTATATGCCCCGATAGGGTTTGAAAGCATTGCTGTGTCTCTACATGCCAAAGTTTGACCTTTTTATCTATGCCACCTGTCGCTAAGAACGTCCCATTCGGTGACATCGCTACGGTAATAACAAACCCGCTATGTGTGAAACTGGCGCGCTTTTCCTCATCCCACAATTCAACGGTATCATATTCTGGATCAGGGGTACGACTCAACCCGAAGCAATGCCCCTCTGCGGAAGATGCAAGGGTCAGTGCCGATCCACTAACTCCGTCAAACGCCTTGATTTTTTTGCCAGTGTTGATATCCCACAATGTAAGTGAATTGCTCCCCGTTTTAAATTCCGCGAGGTGTTTTCCATCCGGTGAAAATTGAACCCTCCGGCCCCAGCCATCCTTATCATGATCTATAGACAGGTTTCTTTTTATTTTAATCCACTTCTCCGCGTGAATAGCAGGCGGTATCAGAATGCCATCTGCAACACGCAGGACGCTGACAGCGTCGTCCTCATAGTACGTTGCCATAGACGTACCATCCGGCGAAAACGCAACAGCGTCAATCTGTTTTTCATGGGTAACATGCCAGAGTGGTTCTCCAGTCTCAACGTCCCAGAGTGTTGTACACAAATCCGTACGCTGACCGGCGGTCGCAAAATATTTTCCATCCGGGGAAAAAGCGATGTCCCCTATTCCACCTGTGTTGAAAGTCTCAACATGACCTATATCGAATGTTATCTCTCGGCTTTCGTGAGTAAGAGTCCAGCGGATTTCTTCTGTGTCGATATGCCACAGTGTTGCAGTTGAATCCCTACTACTGGCTGCTAAAAGCGTGCCATCTGGTGAGAAAGCTGTTGAAGTCACAGAATCTTGATGCGTAATATTAAAACAAGCAGTTCCGGTTTCAACATCCCACAGCGTTGCAGTCGCGTCCCTACTACCGGTAGCGATAAATTTACCGTTGGGTGAAAATGTAATTGAATTGATATAGCCTTTATGGATGTAGGTGGCAAGTGCTGCCGCTGTATTGATGTCCCATAAGGTTGTTTTACCGTCCCAATCGCCAGTAACGATTCGGGTACCATCAGGCGAAAAAACAACTTTTGAGAGGAGCCCGGTCCCTTCAACAGCCATTAACGACACGAAATCTTTGGTGTGGGCATCATAGAGCCATACACCAAGGCGGGATGCTATGGCAATCAGATTTTTGTCTGGGGACACCGCCACATCAGAGATACCGCCTTTTTCAAATCGGGCAACCGCGCCAGCGGGTAAACAGACGGTATTCTCTTGCGGATAATTAGCCGCAAAGCCTCTAAGGGTCTGATCGGAGATACTCATCACTCTTCTCCTTAAGGATAAGGGAAATAAGGTATATGGGGTGTATCAAATTGCGTTAAAGAAAGTAATACTTCGCGCGTTCGGCTTCTGGCGTACGATCTGGGCGGGTTCGATACCAGCGGAAGTGTTCATAGTGGGCGGTGTAGTGTTCGCCGTCTCGACTGTCATTGTAGCTGAGGAACAACATTCGCCGAGGACTGTTCGATGTATTAGATGCCGCGGCATGTGGCGTAAAACAGGTAAAGATCGCTATGTCTCCCGGTGCTAAGTCTACATAGACGTGTTCCTCATTCGCGAGATGTTCGGAATCAATTGAGCCTTTATCAAGCGAACCGGGTTCATGCAGAAATCCTTGGTGATGACCCGTCCATAGTTCTGTGCATCCGTTCTCTTTCGTGCTGGCATCAAGCGCGACTGAAACCGTAAGGAGACTCTGCGGGAAGCCTTGCCACCAATTGTAATCCTGATGCAGTCCATTACCGTGGCTATCGGGTGGTTTGAAGATGAGTTTATCTTTGAACAGTACGGCTTCGTAGCCATCATATAGGGATGCCAACCGATCCATAATCCGTCTATCCCGAGCGAGTGCAGAAAATAGCGGCGAGATGCTTACAAACGGATCGATTTTCCACGGCTGCCCATCTGCTAACATCTCAAAGCGGAGATTGTATTTCGGTTCGAGCTGAAATTCACGACTCAACGCAAACCCACGCTCAACAATCTGTTCTGTTTCTTGGCGGTAGGTCTCAATCTCTGCTGGTTGGAACACATCGCGGAGAATGAGGAATCCTTTCTCGCGATACGCCTCAACTTCAGCGGTATCCAGTGCGAACTGGAGTTGTCGTTGCTGTGGACCGTTCCATTGCGGTGTGCCTATTTCAGATGGGCGTTCAACACTTACCATTGTTGTTTCCTGTCCGCTACTGAATTTGAGCGGCTGTTTTCAGCTGTCCCCAGCGCGTTGTGAGTTTGCCATTCGGCTCAACGGCGAAGGAAGGGATGTCTGCTCCGTCAATGACCAGATTGTCGAAATGGACGTTTGCTTCGTACGTAATAAAGCCGATGCGTCCACTGTCACGGAATTTCGCATCATCGTCTCCCTCGAACAGAAGTTCATCATCGACGAAACACTGATAATTTTGACCTTCTGCGATAACCTTAAGACGGTAAGTTTCGCCAACTTCGGGTTCAACAGGTAAAGGCGTTACGATATGCTCAAATTGATTCTCTCTCCATCGGGAGAATTGGCATTTATGCTGGTCTGTGCGAATCCAGAATCGCATCCCGTTGTTGCCGTCCGTATCGGCACGAATTAACACACCTGCTGCATTCACGTTCACATTTTCCACCAACGTCACATCCACTTCGAGGGTGTAATCTGTCCAATCTTCATCACCGAACATCGTCTTGGCGTACTGTCCACCGGAGGTTTCGGCATAGGCATCCTTTACGATCTTCCATTCGCCTTTGACTTCGTTCCATCCGTCAGGAAGTCCTTTGTCAAAGTTTTCTTGCCATATCCCTGCTGATGCAATGGGAGTTAATATGGCAACCATAAATATAACAGTTACGACATTGGAATAACGCATGGGTTCCTCCAATCTTTGATTCGTTGATACGAGTCATTTGATGACTGCCCGAATTATTATCGATTGCTGTGTCAGTACCGCTTGTTTAGAGCGTGTTTAGAAGTGTTCGTTGGAAAAACAGATATCGGTTGGTATCTTACCAAAGGAGCGGAAAAAGTTCAAGTGAATTGTAACAGAAGGGTTTAAGAGGATTGCAGGGGGGGGATTTGAACCCCCGTCCTCCGGGTTATGAGCCCGACGAGCTACCTGGCTGCTCTACCCTGCGGCAAGAACTATTATCCTAAATCATGGTCGAGGAGGGACTTGAACCCTCACACCTTTTTACGGGCGACGGATTTTAAGTCCGTTGTGTCTACCGATTCCACCACTCGACCGCAAATAGTGTTAATAGTATACACCATCAGTAGATGTTTGTCAACTTTTTTTGATTTTATTTTCCTAAAAGTATTGATTCCACTACATGAATGACCGTAGCGGGTTTTCTTAGCACTTGACTTTTTTTTCGGAATCGCATATCATAGGGTATTATGAAAAACATCAAACTTGCATCAGGACACGAAGTACCAATATTGGGCTTGGGAACTTGGCAGCTCAAAGGCAGGCAGTGCCGGCGCATCGTCAAGGAAGCCATTGATTTGGGGTATACCCATATCGACACAGCGTGGATGTACCAGAACCAGCGCGAGATCGGGAAAGCACTTCGCGACGTTCACATTGACCGCGAAGATATTTTTCTGACCACTAAAATTTGGCACACCCATCTCAAGCATGCCGAGGTCCTCGCTCAATTTGAGGAGTGCCTCAGCGATTTGCAAATGGATTACGTTGATCTGTTATTGATTCACCATCCGAGCGGCTCTGTTCCGGTTGCTGAAACTTTTGATGCATTCCAAAAACTATACGACGCGGGTCAGGTAAAAAGCATCGGTATCAGTAACTTTAGCATTGCTCAGGTTGAAGAGGCATGTGAGGTCTCAGAACTTCCGATTTGCACGAATCAGGTGGAGTATCATGTTCGGAGAAACCGCGCAGAATTGCGGGACTATTGTCATGCCCGTGACATTGTAATGACAGCGCATCGTCCGCTTGCTGTTGGCAACCTTGCTGGGGACGCGGTATTGGGCGAGATCGGCGAGAAACATGGAAAGACTGCAGCACAGGTAGCCTTAAAGTGGTTAATACAGCAGGAGATCATCACAATTCCAAAATCGGGTTCGGTGCCACATTTACAAGAGAATCTGGATGTCTTTGAATGGGCGTTAACCGACGCAGATATGCGCACACTTGACACCGAATCGTAGTTCGTAATGAAGCAGATCGCTTATGGGCGAGTACGCCGCAAAATGGAGAGCGGATTTGAGAAAGGGGCGTTAGATTTCAAACCCACGTTATTTAACCGCAAGGTATAATAAAAAATGGACTTTCTCCAAGATCGTAGCTCGTAATGGAATGGAGAGCGGATTTGAGAAAGGGGCGTTAGATTTCAAACCCACGTTATTTAACCGCAAGGTAAATTAAAAAGATGAAATTTGGACTGTTTTATGAACATCAGATTCCGCGTCCGTGGTATGCGGGCGCGGAACATCAACTTTTTCAAGATGCGTTGGCGCAGGTCGAACTCGCTGATGCACTCGGATTTGACTATATCTGGGAGGTAGAACACCATTTCCTTGAAGAGTATTCACACTCTTCTGCACCGGAGGTATTCCTTGCGGCTTGTAGCCAGCGGACGACACAGATTCGGTTAGGACACGGGATTGTGTTGATGCCGCCAGCGTATAACCATCCGGCGCGCGTCGCTGAACGGATTTCGACGCTTGATTTAGTCTCAAATGGACGTGTAGAATGGGGAACAGGGGAGTCTGCTTCGCATATAGAGCTCGGTGGCTTCAATGTTGACCCGAAACATAAACGCGAGATGTGGGCAGAATGCACACGCGAGACGGCGAAAATGATGACGCAATCACCTTATGCCGGGTATAAGGGACAGTATTTTTCGATGCCGACGCGCAATGTCGTTCCAAAACCGTTGCAGACACCACATCCGCCGCCGTGGGTGGCGTGTTCGAGCCGCGATAGCCTTCGGTACGCCGCCAGATACGGACTCGGCGCGTTAACCTTCGCTTTTGTCGATGCAAGTGAAGCCAAATTTTGGGTGGAAGAGTATTACGAGATTTTTGAGAAGGAATGCGAACCGCTGACGCAGCGCGTAAACCCTAACATTGCCATGGTGTCCGGATTTTCATGCCATAATAATGAGGAGACGGCTGTCGCTCGTGGGTTGGATGGGTTGCGTTTCTTCCGATTCGCGCTTGCACACTACTATCACAACGGTTCACAGATACCAGGACAGACGGATATTTGGCAGTTATACAGACAGACAACGCAAGAACCCGCTGAAGGTAGAGCGGGGATCGGGACACCCGATCAGGTGCGTGAACATCTTGAGGTGATGGAGGCTGCTGGCGTGGACCAAGTCGTTTTCATTCAGCAGGCTGGCGCGAACCGCCATGAAGATATATGCGAGTCGCTCGAACTGTTCGCGGAACGCGTACTCCCAGATTTCAAGGCGCGGGACGCTGCACAGGTCGAGAAAAAAAATAAAAGACTTGCCGAAGCAATTGAAAGCGCAGAAAAACAAAAACCGGCATTGACTTCTCTCGGTGAAGTACCAGTTGTGGATGCCTATCCGGTCCTCAAACGGAAGTTGGAAGAAAAAACGGAAGAAACCGAAACGACTGAGATGAGTGAAGATGGCGAAAAGTTTCTGTTGTCTATAGAAGGTGGAAAGCGGACTGAGAAGGACACGTAGACACTGGCGCGCTTCCAAACTGTGCTTATGCGGGGTTGAATATGAAGAATGTATTGGTCGTTGATGACGATGAGAAAATCTGTTGGGCATTTGAGCAGTTCTTAGAGGGCGAAGGCTACTCCGTCGGTATTGCGAACAGTGCTGAGGAGGGTTTGCGCCGCATCGCTGCTGACAATCCAGATGTCGTTTTACTTGATGTGAACCTACCCGGTATGAGTGGTTTGGAGGCGTTAGGTGAGATAAAAGCGAATCACCCATGGGTGATTGTGATTATCATCACGGCTTATGACGATGTAGAAACAACAATAGAGGCGATGCGCTTACAGGCGTTCGATTTTGTTCCGAAACCGATTGATTTGGATATCGTCAAGGGTGTACTGGAGCGCGCGTTCCGAACGCAATCCGTCCGCAGCACCTTGTCTGTGGAGACGATGGACGAGTCGCCCGCTGCACAGATTGGTGGACATCGACTGGTCGGGAAAAGCAGCCAGATGCGCGAGATTTACAAACTCATCGGGGTTATGGCAAGCAATACCGTCACGGTTTTGATTGAGGGTGAAACAGGGACAGGTAAAGATCTGGTTGCCCGCGCAATTCATGCCGGGAGTGAGCGGAAGGAGCAGCCATTCATTCCTGTTGATTGTGGCGCACTGCCTGATGAACTTTTAGAGAGCGAACTCTTCGGTTATGAAGCCGGGGCATTCACAGGCGCGAAGAAGGAAGGGAAACCGGGGCGATTTGAACTCGCAGATGGTGGCACCCTTTTCCTTGATGAAGTTGGCAACATGACCCCAGCACTACAGGTGAAGCTGCTCCGTGCTTTGCAGACGCAAGAGATTGAGCGATTGGGTGGAACGCGCACCCTTAAAGTAGATGTCCGCGTTATCGCCGCCACGAACCAAGAACTTGGCGAAATGGTAAAACGGGGACAATTCCGTGAGGACCTCTACTACCGTTTCAGACGCATCGCACTCCATCTTCCACCGTTGCGAGAACGTCAAGAGGACATTTCATTGCTTGTTACACACTTTCTGCAACTTATTCAAGAGGAATTCGGCAAACCGATTCGCGGTATCTCTGAAGAAGGGATGAAACTGCTACAAGACTATGCCTGGCCGGGCAATGTTCGCGAGT
The DNA here is from genome assembly GCA_009843785.1 of Candidatus Poribacteria bacterium. GTDB lineage: Bacteria > Poribacteria > WGA-4E > WGA-4E > WGA-3G > WGA-3G. The sequence continues at coordinate 7,178 of VYCT01000156.1, forward strand.
TAGAGAACTGTCTCAGAAGCGCAGCAGCCCTCTCCCGCGCGGATGTGATTCTTCCGGACGACCTACCCTCAGAAATTCGCATGGGAAGTGGGATAAGTCCTACCGATGGTTCACAATTAGAAATTTCTCTCAAATCCATTTTGCAAGATACGACAAGAGAAGCCATCGCGCAGGGGAAGCAAGGGCTTTACGAAGATGTAGTTGCCGCCTTGGATAACGCATTAATCGAACTCGTACTTGATGAATTTTCGGGCAATCATAGCAAGACAGCCGAATTGCTGGGCATGAGTCGAACGACACTTTTGAAGAAAATTAAGCAGAGTCGTCGTACGGATGTTGAATAGGCGCGACAGGAGATGAGACATCATGAGATCGTGGATTCGGATTGCGCACCGTGGCGCATCGGGACGCGCGCCGGAAAATACACTCGCGGCATTCAAAAGCGCAATTGAATTCGGTGTTGATGCTGTTGAACTTGATCTACACGGCACCGCTGACAGTGAGATTGTTGTGATACACGATGCTACCTTGGATCGGACGACGGACCTCCATGGGCGTATCAACGAAACTACTTTAGAAACGATTCAAAGTGCCGATGCTGGTGGGTGGTTTGATGCCGAATTTGCGGATGAATCGGTGCCGACGCTTACAGAGGCGTTAGCGTGCATCGCAAAAAAGGCGATTGCTGTGCTGGAGATCAAAGATCCGCTGATAGCCGAGGCGGTTGTCGCGAAAATTCATGAAACAGGGACGCTGGATTTCACCGTTGTTATCTCCTTTCATACCACGGTTTTACAAACTATCCGGGCATTGGAACCTCGCATTGCAACCGGATGGCTCATCGGGAGTCACAACAAGCAGGTATCTCCTATTGAGTTGTGCCAGCAATTGGGGCAGCTCGGTAGTAGTTTGCTGAATGTCAATCACGAGTTGATCACAGCAGACTTTGCTTATGAAATCCGACGGCGCGGTATCGCATTGTGGTGTTGGACCGTCGATGACATTGATCGCATGGGCGAGATGCAGACGTTCGGTGTGCAGGGTATTACATCAAATTACCCGGAACGCTTCGCTATGGTTTAGTTTTCTTTCAACTTGTACGCTTTTTTGATCCCCGCCAAAACGCAATCGCGATATATGCCAGAATCGGATAAGACAACAAGGTTGTTGACCAAGCGACCCCCTCTAATCCCCAATACTGCATAAATAACCCATTAAGAATCGGATTTAGAAGCAGCCTGATGAGGGTTGCTGTGACAACGGTTTTATGTGCTTGCCGGGCGAGGTGTGCTCGGATGAGTAGCCTGCTAATTAAACGTGGCAGCGTTCCGAGGAGATAGATGCCGAGCAGTGCGGCGATATGAAACTGTCCCGCCTCAGACAATTCGCCGTGTCCGTACAAAATCGATACGATGTTCTCCCGAAGCAGATAAAAACCGGTCAAGAACGGCACCATGAGCACCAACAGTACAACGACGCCTTGCCAGACACTGCGTTGTAGTTGCGTTCCGTTGGGAGTTGAACCGTTTTCTAATTGCGATTCGGATGAGGAGATCTTTGCCCAGTGTGACAGCAGGACAGGCAGCGTTACACCCGTGAGGTTTTCAGGAATTGCACACAAACGAAGGGCGTAATCAAGTTTCGAGACGGAACTTGTCCCTAATGTGCTTGCCATTCCCCTGTCAACGACTGGATTTATGCCATCGGCAATCGCTGCGCCCATCATGAGTAGACATTGGTGCAGGAACCGTTTCGTGTAAGGTGTCTCTTGTAAATTTAGTTTCAGATGCCGCGCTTGCAAGTTCAGGACGGCACAGCATCTCGGAAACAGGACAACCACTTGGAACAGTTCACCGAGGGTCAGAGCAAGGGGTATACTGAACCAAGTTAGGGGTGACTTGAACAGATAAATAGTTCCAATGACAAGGACACCCCGGAGGCATTGCACAATAACGGGCACTCGAAACGCTTGATAGGTATCTAATATCGCCTTGAGCATCGAACGGATTGATGCAATCATCGCGAAGCAGAGGAATCCACACACGATGCCGATTGCGGTAACAGGTGGGAGTCCGGCATTTGGTAAAAAGCGTTGCGAAACTGCCCACGAGATGCCGACAAGCAGACAGCAAAGCCACGGCATTATTGTGATATAACGGGAAAAGATGGATTGTACGCAGCGTTGTGCTTCAGTTTCGCCTTTTGCACGGGCTTCGGCTAACAGGGGGACGAGGACGGAATAGGCGGTGGCGGCACTGAGTAGCTCAATAAGGAATAAAGCGATCCCCCAATAATAGTAGATGAAGTCCATCTCCACTGGGTCGCCGAACCAGTTAGCGAGGGCGATGGTGATAAGAAGTGTACCGGCACGTCCGATCAGGCCAAGCGGGGTAATAACGAGGACATTTTTAAGAATAGAAGGTTCTGTTTGGGAGGCGTTATTCGGCATGAAGTGACTGAAAGGCGTGCTTGGTGTAGACAGAGTTGAGACACTGTTTTCGGAGGTGTCCCAACTCTATTACCTCGTTCGTTGCTTAGAAGCGGTGCTTGATAGCACCCCATGTCGTTGCGAGTTTATCTGCTGGTTCAACGGGTAATCCTTCTCTTGCCTTTTCGTAATCCTCATTCGTAGGTTGGAATGGCTTGCTTGAGATCATAAAGACATCAAACAGAGCCTCAAGCCCCGCAGCAGCTTCTCGCGGTTGAATGCGGACGGTGTTGGTGCCTTTTTTTAGATCCGTTGGGGACTTTGATTCGGGTATATCTCTACCACCACGCCATATCCATACGGGGCCTTGGGTGTCAATGATCAGACTGTCACCGGCATCGGCGATGAGGTCACTATTAAGGACGATGTACCATGATTGCCCGCCGCCTCGGAAATCAGCGACGCGTCCCCAGATGTATGCCTTGCCTGCTACCGGGCTTTCAAATGTATAGTCTGCGAACCCCTGTGCCACTTTAGCGATCAGAATATCTTTGGCTAACCACGGTTCTTCTGAGGCACCCGCCAATTTTTTTTCTTGGTCGCCGGTTCTAACGATTTCACTCTTGTCAAAGTCTATGGCTGATATCCAGATTTGCCACCCTCTCTCAAGATTTGATTCGCGCCACTCCTTTACAGCTGAGACTGGCAGTATGAAGAGTATTGTTAGAAATAAACTCATGACGGCTATAAAAAGTTTCGTTGATAGATTTACTGGCCTCATGATTTCCCTCCTTGATGTCTACGCATAGTAGCATGATTCATCGGGTTGCTCAATCTTGCTACTATATGCAAACAGTAACACTTTTATTCAATTTACACAAGTGCCGTTATATGTGGGTACGCTTTGTGACTGTGCGCCTTCTGGGTCCATAGTACTTCCAAAGCGCGCCCACAGGAAATTGAGAATGTAAGTCTGATTAACTTCTAACAGGACAAGGCTCATTAAAACCTATGCTTGATAGTTCCCCATGTTGTCGTCAACTTACCAGCCGGTTTAACCGGTGTCGGGTCGCCACCCAACGGTGAAGCGTTTTTGAACATATCATCGTTTGGCTCGAAATCTGTTGAAGAAATCATGATGATATCCATCAGTGTTTCCCTGTTGGTGTCAGCTTCGCGTGGGACGATACGGATGGTATTTTCGCCTACAACCGCTTGCGTTGGAGACTTGGTAGTGTTATCTCTACCCGTCGCCCACGCCCAATTGCCGGGCGTATCAATAATCAACCCGTCTCCTTCGTGGTCCTCGCTGTTGAGAACGACAAACATGGATTGTCCGCCGCCTCGGGTATCTCCGACACGGCAGTAGATAAACGCGTCTCCAGCTATAGGACTATCGAAATTATATTCGATGAATGCGTTACCAACGCTACCGGCAAGTGCGATGACCACATCGTCACCGATTGCGGGGCCGCCGATATCTGAGCCGTCGTTTTGTGATTTTGCTGTGCCTGCCAAGAAGTCTTGCGCCAAAGAATCGTCTTTACCGAGTTTGAAGGTGTCTTCACCCTGGCGATTGCTCGGTTCTGTACCGACGTCAATCCAGATTTGTAAACCACCTTCCAACTCAGACCCCCGGGTCTCTGCTGGCGTTTGAATCGTCAATGCGAACATTAAAAGTAAACTCACTGTGAATCCGAAAACTATGGTTGAGAGATGCCACTTTTTCACGGTTTTCCTCCTAAAATTAACAGATTTAGGGTTTTGTGATGAGATGTCGTCGGCGGATTGAAGCCGAAGACTTCCTGTACTGCATCAATGTTACGCATACAAATTTCTACGATTATATCACATTTTTGACAAAAAAAGTCAAATTTATGTTTTGAATTGTGTGGACACGTCATTGAAGTTTTGTTTGGGCATAATCGGGACATAACCTCTATATGGCAATTCTAATCAGGAAATGTAACGCGTTCGTAGATTTCCTGCAAGGGGAGTTCGCATTGGATGGAGGAGAGTGGCAAAATATCCTCAAGTGCTTAGGAGCGCGTAGTGCGCTTCTATTCACGCACTTGGCCGTCTCCGTAGACGATATATTTATAAGTTGTTAGCCCTTCAAGACCCATGGGACCGCGGGAGTGGAGTTTCTGTGTGCTAATACCGACTTCGGCACCTAAGCCGAATTCATAGCCGTCGGTGAAGACAGTGCTCGCGTTGACATAGACCGCTGCGGAATCCACCTCTTTGAGGAAACGTTGCGCTGTGCTGTAGCTTTCGGTGATAATCGCATCGGAATGGTGCGACCCGTAAGTTTCTATGTGGTCAATCGCTGTTTCTATGTCGTTCACGACGCGAATGGATAAGATGTAGTCAAGGTATTCTGTACGCCAATCTTCTTCAGTCGCGGGTTTGGCAGCAGGATAAAGCTGCTGGGTCCGTTCGCATCCGCGGATTTCAACATTCGAGTCTTGTAGCGTCTCACAGAAAGCGGGAAGGAATTTCTCGGCAGTATCGACGTGGACGAGGAGTGTTTCCAATGCGTTACAGACGGCGACTTTGTACCCGACCTTCGCGTTCATACAGATATTGTTTGCCATTTCGAGGTCGGCGGCTTTATCGACATAGATGTGGCAGATGCCGTCGGCGTGTCCGAGTACCGGTACATCGGATTCTTTCATCAAAAACTGGACGAATTCGTTGCTACCGCGCGGAATGACGAGGTCAATGTAGTCTGGTAGACGGATGAGCTCGTAGACTGCCTGCCGATCGGTGGTATCAACGAATTGGATTGCGTCTGGGACACCTTCTGCGGCGGCGGTATCGCTCAATATACGCGCAAGTGTTGCGTTGGAGTGGATCGCCTCGGAACCGCCACGGAGGATAACGCCGTTCCCAGATTTAATACAGAGTGCTGAGACTTCAACGGTCACGTCGGGGCGAGATTCATAGACCACGGCGACAACCCCGATAGGTACGCGGACAGTGCCGATCTTGAGTCCGTTCGGGCGGTCTCCCATACTGATGATAGAACCGATCGGGTCAGGAAGTGCAGCGACTTGGCGGAGGTTGTCCACCATCCGTTCCATTTTTTTATCGTCTATCAAGAGGCGTTCCATGAGAGGTGCAGGGACTCCGGTTTTTTCGCCGTTGTCAAGGTCGATGCGATTTGCGGCCTGGATTTTATCTTTGGAATTTAGCAGGCTTTCTGCCATTGCTAAGAGGGCGTGGTTTCGTACGTCGGCGGAACTGCGTGATAAAACCCGCATCGCCGATTTTGCTTTTTTTGCTTGTGATTGGATTAATTCTTGGATGTTTTGGTTCATAGTGTTCCTTAACTGTATTGTGTTAATGATTCATAGGAATTGTCAAGTTTGACGTAACTGATTCAGGTAATTGGAAACTTCAATGAGGAACGGATGGCTTGACGCACCACGTTGCATACACGCATAGCATGTTCTGTGTTCTCAGCAGTCGCTGGATCACCGGGGTAGCGAGAATCCACTGCATACGCAGTGATTATCTTAAAATCAGGATACCACTGAGCCCAAGCAGGCAGCCTCGGCACAATCAACATCAGTAATTCCTCAAGATTGTGTGTCCTTGGGACCGGAATGCTCGCCTCTTGAAGCCACGCTTTTAGATATTTTTCGATGCACTGTTGCGCATGGAAACAGATAGAATTGTGAAATGGACGCGACGATTGTTGCGCCAACTGTGCTAAATTATAATCTTCTTCAGCCTTTTCCACCGACTCCAGCGTTAGCGGGTTCATCAGGACCTTCTCCTTTTTGAAGATGTCGGGTGTGTCTTGTGTATTTTCTATCCTGCAATGTGTGTCATATCCGTGAAGGAGTTCTCCTTTTTCAGTAATCTCGCGAAGAAACCAATCATTGTAAGCAACACGATAGGCGATCTCTTCGGGGGAACGGACTAAAAGATCCATGCCGAACTGGTACGGAATACGTTGCCGAATCTCTATAGCTTTATTGCGAAACTCTGATTTTGGAATATCCATTACGACGAGCAGGTCCACATCCGAGTCCTCTGTGGGTGTGCCGTAGGCATAGGACCCGAAGAGAATCACTTGTAGCGGTGTGAACTCGCGCACAATATTGTCAACAACGGCTTGAATTGTTTCTCGGCTAACCATGCGTTTTCCTTTCCTGTTTTCCACCTTTCCTCAAAAGTTGAAATTTGTTTCTTAATATCGCCCAGTAAATTATATATGAGAATAGCAAGGGTATTCTAACATGTTGTTTGGAAAATTTCAAGGGCGAATATTTTAACATTTTTAGGTCAAGTGTGATAAAATACAAGATAATATCATTGGTCAACGCCATGGAGGTACGGATGTTAAATATCGAAACACTAACGAGTATAGAACAAATGATTCTTGATGAGCTGAGAGATATTAGAAAAACTTTGGAAGAAGAAATGAAAGATTCAAACCCAACGCTTGATGAAATAAACGCAAGGCTTGCGAACATAGAATCGCTGCTCACCGATAAAGCCCAACAAAAAACTGATGCCAGATGAGTTGTGGCACAGACTAACAGTCTATGCTACAAAAGATGATGTTTGGTGGAAAACCTTTGGACATCTTAAAATTGTCCAAACTTTAGTATAAATCTGGAAAAACACAACCTGATACCTTAGGTGATACCCTCCAGTTTCCAATGCTTGGCAGCTGAAGCCTGTCAATCAAGTAATACCAGATTATCGCGATGTATGATTTCGTCGTAATCGCGGTAACCGAGAATATTTTCAATGTCTTTGGTATGTTTGCCAGCAAGTTTGGCGGTGTCTACGGCGTTGTAGTTCACCAGTCCGCGTGCGAACTCCATGCCGTTTTCGGTGAGGCATGAGACGGTATCGCTATAGTCAAAGTTACCTTCCACATGTCGGATACCAGCAGGGAGTAGACTTTTACCGCCTTGCACAAGTGCATCGCGTGCGCCGTTATCTACAATAAGTCTGCCTTTCGGTGGGCGCGAATAGGCGATCCATCGTTTCCGTCCAGAGATACGCGATTGCGGAAGGAACAGCGTTCCGAGCAATTCGCCTTTCAGGAGTCTTGTGACAACGAGGGGTTCTTGTCCATACGCCATCACCATCATCTCTCCTGAGTTGGTAACGATTTCCGCGGCTCGCAACTTTGTTACCATCCCGCCAGTCCCACTCGTTGTGCCTGCTGTTCCCGCGGCTTGCCAGATTTCATCTGAAATAGTGGTAACAGTGTGAATCAATTCTGGGTTAGGGTTGTGTCTTGGGTCTGCGGTGTAGAACCCTGCCTGATCGGAAAGGATAATGAGGAGTTGTGCTTGGGCGAGGTTTGTCACATAAGCAGAGAGGGTATCGTTATCGCCGACCTTGATTTCATCAACTGCGACGGTATCGTTTTCATTGATGATAGGGATCACGCCGAAGTGAAGGAGGGCACGCATCGTGTCGTTCATGCGGGTGTAGCGTTCTCGGTTTGAGAAATCGTCGCGTGTGAGGAGCATGCTCGCGGCGCGTTGTCCATAGTTTGAGAACCGGTCCTTGTAAGCTGCCATCAACCGTATCTGCCCGACGGCAGCGGCAGCTTGTAGATGTGGTAGCGTATTTGGACGCTGCTTCAGACCGAGTTGGGGCCACCCAGCAGCGATCGCGCCTGAGGTAACAAGGATAACCTCTACACCGTCCTGTTTCACAAGTGCTAAATCGTGGACTAATCCATCGAGCGCAGCTTCGTTGAGGTGTGTGCCGTTCGAGATGGTGCTGCTGCCGACTTTTACGACGATACGTTGTACATCAGTTAAACAGGCGCGCTGCTCAGCTGGATTGCATCGCTTTTGGGCTGTAGGTGAACTCGAATTCATCAATCTGGACGGTATCTCCTTCCACCGCGCCTGCACGGGCGAGTGCGTTAATCACCCCCATGTTTTTCAGTTTCCGATACAAGAGGATCAGTGCCTGTTCGTTTTCCATATCGGTCATGAGGACAGCGCGGCGCGGTTCAGCACCCGTGACCAAAAAACCTTCTTCAGTTTCAATGAGTTCAAACCGTGCTGACGGTTCCGGTGGTAGTTCTTGTTCTAACGTGATCGTTGTTTCTGCTTCCTTTCGGGCGCGTGCTTCTAAGTATTGCAAGGAGCGATATGCTTGCTGCATGAGTGGATTCACACCGTCGCCGGTAATTGCGGAGATAGCGAAGATTTTCCGGTTACCGAAGTATTCCTGTGCGCGTGTCAGGTTCGCTTGTGCTTCAGGCATATCTATCTTATTTACGGCAATAATTTGTGGCAGTTTCGTCAGTAATGCGTCGTAATGGTCCAATTCAAGGTTAAGTCGCTCGTAATCCTCAATCGGGTCGCGTCCATCTGTGGCGCTCAAGTCAATGACGTGAATGAGCATTTTGGTACGCTCGATGTGTCGCAGGAATTGGTGTCCTAAGCCTGCGCCTTTATGCGCGCCCTCTATCAGTCCGGGGATATCTGCAAGAACAAAATTCTGCTCACGATTGATGCGGACAACGCCGAGATTCGGACGGAGTGTGGTGAACGGGTAGGCGGCGATTTTCGGTGTCGCGGCAGAGGTTCGCGCCAAAAGTGTGGATTTACCGGCATTCGGATAACCGACCAATCCAACATCGGCGATGAGTTTGATTTCGAGGCTAATCTCGCGTGTTTCTCCGGGTTCGCCTTTCTCTGCGACGCGCGGGGCTTGGAAGGTACTGCTTTTAAAGCGCGCATTCCCTTTGCCACCGATACCGCCGCGTGCGACAACGACGCTTTCGTCAGGTTCCGTCAGATCCGCAAGGGTCTCGGTTGTGTCATAGTCTCTAACAATGGTGCCGGCAGGAACCTTAACAACACAATCTACGCCGTCAGCACCGTCTCGTTTTTTACCGATGCCGTGTCCGCCGTTCTCCGCAATTTGGCGCGGGTTATGGTGCAGGTCGATGAGCGTGCTCATTCCTAAGGTGGCAATGAGGATGACATTTCCCCCTTTGCCGCCGTCTCCGCCATCGGGACCGCCGCGCGGGACAAATTTCTCTCGGCGGAAACTGATGCATCCGTTCCCACCGTTGCCGGCTTTCACCTGAATTCTTGCGGTGTCCATGTGCTTACACCTTGCTTGAATTGTGCAGCGGGTTACAACGCCTCAAATCCCGCTTGCGTTATGGCATCCCTAAGATTAACAGGGTTGATGGACAGTTCATCGAAACGGACAACTGCCTCGCCTTTGCGGAGGTTGACTTTCGCGCTTTGAACGCCCTCAAGCGCGGTTAGTGCATCTTTCACCGTTTTAACACAATGCTGACAGGACATGCCGCCGATTTTTAGTTTCGTTTTTTCCATGATGTTATTCCTTTTTTCGTAAACCACGCCCGCACGAAGGGCACGTTGGGATAGCAGTCCGAATCAGTAAACCGCAACCCAGACAGATACGTTGTGCCTGAAAGAGTCTCCTGCGATATATATTACCAGATTTATCCGTTTCTGTGTAGCCAAAATAGTGTATCAACACCGGTATAAGCACAGGAAGCAATAAAAAAAGTCCAACAATAACGAGTTCCATTTTACCCTCTTTATCTAAAATTACGTCCACACGATGGACAGTTTCGCTTATAGGCGTGCAGTTCTAAACCACAAGTAGGGCATATCCGTCTTCCTGTGTAGCCACCGAGCAGGCGACGTATATTTATCGCAAGCACGATGAAAAAGATAATCATAAAAACAATTCCAAAGATTCCAAACGAACTAAAAAGATCAAAGAAACCCATCTTTAACCTCCTTTATTTTTTCTTTGGAAATTGTGATGGCACGATGGACAGGTCGGTATGTGTGTGCGAATTACCAGTCCACACTCTGGACAAACCCGTTTTGTCCGAGAGCGTTCGACGAAACGAGAGACAATAATAATTCCGAAAAAAAGAATGATGACGAACGCAACTTCCCAGAAACCGATAGACACACTTTCAACCTCCGGTGTTTTCTACACTTCAATATGGAAAATCTGCCAGTTACACCTTCAAACCGCGTAAAGTAGAGAGGTTTACCTCGTGCATGGTTTTCATCTGCGGTGTTTCAATGATGAGTGGTATTTCAGTAAATCGAGAATCGTTGAGGATATATGCAAATGCTGTTGTGCCGATATTGCCCTCGCCAATGTGTTCGTGCCGATCCACGCGGCTTTGATATTCTGACTTTCCGTCATTGAGATGAAAAGCTTTTAATCGCTCAAGCCCGATGATGTCATCAAACTGATTAAAAGTCGCTTCACAATCCGCTTCAGTTCGCATGTCGTAGCCAGCGGCGAAGACGTGGCACGTATCCAAACAGACGCCAAACCGATCTGGGTGTTTTGTCATGTTGATTACATCTCGTAGGTGTTCAAAACAGTAGCCAAGATTTGTACCTTGACCGGCGGTCGTTTCGAGGAGGGGCATGACATCGGGTGCCTCAGCATTTTCAAACAGGAAATCAAAACTGTCAGTTAGCTGCTTTAAACCGAATGTCTCGCCTTCGCCGAGGTGTGCGCCGAGGTGTGTGACGATGTAGCGGATACCGAGCCGCTGCGCGAGTTCCATCTGCTCACGGAACGCTTGGCGTGATTTTTCCAACACATCAGGTTTCGGGGAAGCGAGATTGCTCAAGTGGATGTCGTGAACAATGACCTCACCGATGTCGGTTTCTGACCACCCTGTGATAAATTTTTCGACGATCTCTGAGGTGGGTTGTTTTCCTTGCCACTGATTTGGATTTCGCAAGAAAATTTGTATCGTGTCGCACTCAAGGTCTGTGCCATTTTTGATGGCGTTGTGTATTCCGCCTGAAGTAGATACGTGTGCACCGAGGATCATATTTCAGTTAATATCTCCTTATGTGGTGTTCCAGAATCACTTTAAAGATACCACAAAAATAGAAGAAAGTCAAAAGAAGGTTGAACAACAGTATATCCATCACGGGTGGACGGCTGTTTTGACACCGCGCTGGGCAGCGGCGTTATCGAATGCATCTAAACCGTGTGAGATCGGAAACCGATCGGTTAACAAGGGTTCAAAATTGAGTGCCTTCTCTATAAGGAGTTGTTTGGATGCTTCGAGGCTGGCGCGGGAGAATGCCCATGAAGCCATCAGTTTGTGTCCTGCGTAGTGAAATTCTTCAAGGTTGATGCGGAATTCTTCGCCTTCCGGTGCGAGTCCAAAGAAGTTGAGGCACCCGCCTCTACGGACAATTTCAAAAGCGAGTTTGATTGCCGAAGCGTTGTTTGTTGTTGCAGAGATGACGGTATCAACGCCGCCGTTGGTGATGTCTCGGAGGTGCGCTACTGACTCAGGCGACGTATCAAGTGTGAGGTCGGCACCGAGTGTTTCTGCGACCTCTCTACGATGTGCGTGGGGTTCCACCACGTAGGTGGCTAAACCTGCTCGTTTTGTGAGTTGCGTGAGCATTAGGCCGATGGGCCCAGCACCGAGGATAGCGACAGAATCCTTAAAAAGCGTTTCTTGCATCGCATTGAGGCAGCAGCCCAACGGCTCCAGAAATAGCAATTCTTCGTGAGGTATACTATCTGGGACCCGGATGAGTTTGCCGGTATCGACACCGTGCTTTGGCATCCGCATATATTCGGCGTAGCCGCCATCAATATCGTGCCCGATACCTTCAATAGTATTGCAGTATTTATCGAGGTCGTTCTGGCATTCGGCACATGCGCCGCAAGAGAGCATCGGATTAACCGTAACCCGTTCACCCACTTTGACATCGGGATGTCGGCTATCTGCAATCACACCTGCGAGTTCGTGTCCCATCACGACGGGGGGCGCGTAATCTGAAACATCTCCACGCAGCGCAGCGAGATCGGAAGCGCAGATACCGCAGAGTTCCGTCTGAATGAGTACGTCTCCATCAGTGAGTGCGGGGATAGGTTTTTCTTGGACGCTTAATTGCTGGATTTTTTCAAAAACGATGGTTTGCATATATTTTGTTGGGAGAGATAGGCGATAGGCGGGTTGGGAATGCGTGTCGCATTTCCAACCCCACTATGCATTGAGGGAATTCAGAAATTAGATTGGCTTCTATGATTCAAACTCATAAGGCACCGTTTCTGCCTGATGTGTTTTCGCCGACTTTTCTGCTAAATCCATGATAGCAATGACGCGGCGAGCGGACTCTGGTGTCACGAGTAACGGTGTGCCGTCGTTTAAATGCGCGACGATATTCTGATAATAACTCGGTCCAGGTCTACCGTGATGCCCGACTTCCTGTTCTTTGGGGTGTCCTTCGACTTCGGATAGGACCTTAAACCCGCCGCCTTGGGAGGTAATTGCGCCGTGTGAGCCGAGCAGTTTCCAGCGCTCTCCACCGACTTTGGCGATGTTAGACATCTGGATGTTTGCCGATGCGCCATCGGCGACGACCTTTCCGCCCGCGAAGCGAATAATCGCTTGGACGTGATCTTCGTTGGTAATATCCTTCCAAACGAGGTTCGGTTGATAGAAGCCGGTGACATTAATCATCGGTGCTTCGAGCACATTGAGGAGCCAATCGAGGTAGTGAGCCCCCCAATCGTAGAATTGTCCGCCGGAGATGGCTTTGACGCTGCGCCACCAATCTGGGTTGGGCCTACCGTAACCGCCGCCCCACATCTCAACGCTAAAGACTTTGCCTATGATGCCGGATTGGACGAGTTCACGCAGCGTCCAGAAATCAGCATCCCATCGTCGGTTGTGGTGAACAGACAACATGACATTGTTTTCTTTAGCGGTTGTAATCATTTCTGTGGCTTCTGCGATTGTGACGCACATCGGTTTTTCAACGACAACGTGCTTACCAGCCTTGAGACTTGCCACTGAGGGGCCACAGTGCAAACTATGCGGTAAAACGTTCGCGACGAGATCGATGCCGTCGTCGGCGTTAAGTGCTTCAACTGAATTATAGGTGCGAATGCCGGGGAAATCCTTCTTTGCGGCATCTGTGCGTTCTGAGTCTATATCACAGACAGCGACGCATTCAATGCCGTCGGTGTTCTGCATCATATTTGCGTGGGCTCTGCCCATATTAAATGCTGCGCCATATCCGAGGACGGCACCTTTGATGGTATCTGCCATTTATCTTGGCTCCTTCTTTTTCGTGTATGAATGCGTCATTATAGCACAAAGCAGAAAAATTGTGTAAAAATTCTGTGTGCGGAAAATAGATTGACGTTTCTCAGAATTTGTGGTAAACTCTACCGATTTTCAGTTAGCACGGTTTGTTTCTGTGGACATTTGCAAAACACAACGGCAAAGAAGTGTGAACCTTAAGTACATTTGTAGAGACATAGTGTGCATCAATTCTGAGCAATATTCTTTGAGGTAATTTATGGCAAAAGTTGGGCTCATCGGTGTTGGGAACATGGGTACGGGCATGTCAAGAAATATCTTGAAAGCCGGACACGAATTGACGGTGTATGATGTCCGTCCTGCAGCGATGGAAACGTTGGTAGCAGAGGGCGCACGCGCTGCTGCATCGCCGCGAGAACTCGGTGCCGCCGCAGATACGGTTTTTATCATGGTGTTGAATGTTGAACAGGTTAAGGCAGCACTCTTGGGTGAAGACGGGCTGCTGGCGGGGCTTAACCCGAATGCTACAGTCATCTGTACGGCGACGATCGGACGTTCACAGGTGATAGAGGTTGCCGAACTCGTGACGGCAAAAGGGGTTAACATCGTTGACGCACCTGTGAGTGGTGGCGCACCGGGGGCAGCCGCGGGGACGCTGACGATGATGGTAGCGGCACAAAGCGAGACCTTTGCGGCAGCGAAACCGGTACTTACAGCAGTCGGTAAGGACATCTATCACGTTGGGGAAGAAATCGGTATGGGTCAAACTGTCAAATCTGCCCTCGCGGTACTGATAGGGACGACGTATGCGGGTATCTTTGAGGCATTAACCCTCGCAGTGAAAGCGGGTGTAGCACCGGAGACACTGCGGGACGTTGTTAGCACAAGTGTCGTCGGGAATTTCCTTTTCAGAGATACAACCGAAAACATCTTATCACGCAACTTCAAAGGACAGAGTAATATCGGTACGATGTATAAAGACCTCAGTTTGGCGAAAAGTATGGCGAACGATTGTGGTGTGCCGCTTTTTGCAGCGAGTGCTGCGTTTGAACTGTTTCAAGCGGGGAAAGCGGTAAATCCCGATGAGGATAACTGGACGATTATCAAAATTTTGGAAAATATCGCTGGTGTCGAAGTTAAAAAGACAGAATAGCAAGAGGATAGGGTTCTATAGGTGTGTTGTTTGGCACTTTGGGAGCCCTATGTCCTATGAAGACAAGACAAAATTGAGAGGGTGTTGAATGTTCAAACTCGGAACGATTACGGATGGCATTAGTCGGGATTTTGAATACGCGCTCGACACTATGGTAGCGACCGGCTTGGAATATGTTGAATTACAATATCTTTGGGAAAAACAGGTGGGGGATTTGACGGACGCTGACATTGAACGGGTTCAAGCGTTAATTGCGGCTCGGAATTTAAAGGTATCGTGTATCTCGCATCACAATTTGTCGGCACTCCCGGTTGATATAGCGATGGTCGCGCCTACCTATCGTGAACACATTACAACGTTACAACGGTGTATTGATGTTGCGCAAGCAGTGGGTACGAACCTCGTCCGGATTTTCAGTTTTCGGAAAGAGATGGTGCTTTTCGGGGCGGAACCGGTTATCTCCGAAGGCGCGTGGGCGACACTCATGAACCGATTGGAAGAACCGTTGCAAATCGCGGACGCGGCGGGCATCACACTTGTCATGGAGACTGCGATTTCAGGGAACGTGACATCGGCATTCCTTGCGAGAAAGTTAATAGACGCATTAGACGTGCCACATCTGAAAGTACTCTGGGATCCGTGTAGTTCGCTTTATTGTACAGAAGTCCCGTATCCCGATGGCTATGAGGCGATTCGTGAACATATTGCACATGTACATCTTAAAGATGGCGTTGTCAACCTACCCGCGGCGACCTTTGATTTCTGTGCGATGCGGCAAGGGCAGATGGATCCTTACTACAATGACATCGTAGATGCTTTGAAACGGGATGGCTACGAAGGTGCAATCTCTTTGGAGAGTGTGTATACACCGGTGGATGGGACGCGCGAAGATGGATTTAGGGAATCACTACCGGTCTTTATGGAACTTATGGGACGATAGATAACCCGCAGAAGAAAAAGGACGCAGCCGAATCCTTCAGCTGCGTCCTTTTTTTTTCCGTAGAAACTTAGAAGTTACTTGATTTTCAAGCTTCCCCAGGTTGTTGGCAGTTTACCAGCGGCTTCAACAGCCGTTCCTACTTCAGCCGGTGCCTTATACATAGCCTCGACAGGAGCACTGATACCGGCGTACATACCCCATCCGCCGCCACGTTCACTGACTTTTATCATCAGTAGGTTGTCACCTTTTACAAGGTTAACTGCGAACGAATCTTGGAAGGAGTCTGCGCCGCCGCGTCCGCGGTTGACTGGGTTGTTATGAATTTCTTCACCGTTGAGCCAGACTTTAACGGAATCATCACTGCTGACACCGAGCATCGCGCCTTCCACATCTTCCTCGGATACGAGTGTGATGAGGGCATAAGAGGTAACGTCGTTGAAATCCGCGTTTTCTGTCACGCCGAGTTCGACGAGCATAGCGTTAATGTCTCCGTTGGCGGGTAGTGCACCGAGCGTCCATGCGTAATCACCGACTTCGTCGCCTTCAGTTGCACCGTTCGTTGCGACATCTTCTTCAGTGACATCGTCGTTGCTGGCGACTGCGAGCGAATCGATATCGGTAGAAGCCTGTCCGCCTTGGTTGGCTTCGGTAGGTGCGATCATCCACAGCCATTCGCCTTCAATGTGGAAGATAGGGGGTGTAGGTGAGGTCGTGACATCGGCATCGATACCGACGTACTGTCCCCAGCCACCACCGCGTTCGCTGACCTTGACCATCAACAGGTTAGCACCTTCTACCAAGTTCACTTCAATCTTATCTTGGTAGCCATCTATATTGGCAGGTGTACCACCGCGTCCACGGTTGACAGCATTGGTATGAACGACTTCGCCGTTAAGCCAGACTTTGATAGAGTCATCACTGCTGACACCGAGTGTTACGCCGGACTGTGCTGTAGCGGATACAAGGTAGATAAGTGAATAAGAACTCACATCGTTGAAATCGGCAACTTCTGTCATGCCTATGTCAACGACCATGACGTTAGTATCGCCGTTATCGGGAAGAGTTCCGAGCGTCCATGCGTAATCACCGACTTGGGCACCTTCTACTGCGCCGTTTGCTGCGACCATTTCTTCGGTAACATCACCACCACTGGCGACGTCAAGGGAATCAATATCGGTAGAAGCCTGTCCGCCTTGGTTGGCTTCAGTGGGTGCGATCATCCACAGCCAGGGACCTTTAATCGGTTCTTGTGCATCAGCAATGTGCGTCATGAGGAAAATCGCCACGAGGCACGTTAAACCTACAAAGAGTTTCTTGTACATGAAATCCTCCATCTAATTTTTTGAAAAAAATAATTTTTAACTTTAACAGTGCTC
>VYCT01000068.1 GCA_009843785.1 Candidatus Poribacteria bacterium
ATCAGTAGCCTCTTGGTAGGAGCGAGCTGTGCTCGCGATCCGTAACAATTACCGATCAGTAGCCTCTTGGTAGGAGCGAGCTGTGCTCGCGATCCGTAACAATTACCGAAATATTTATTTATAGTAAAATCGAAAAATAAGTTTACACCTGTCGCTCGTAGTAGGGGTTGGGTTACCCAACCCCTACGGTTTCCCATGTGTGCAAATAATTACGGGCTCTACTATAATCTTCATGGAATCGCACCGGACTTTACCAAGAAATGACTCAATTAATTTTTAATCTTCTTCTGTTGATGCCGCTTGTGTCTCCGCTTTCGTTTTCAGGAATTCATAGAACTCGTAGAGCGTCTCTTTGTCTTTCTCTGTAAAGTTCATCATGCCTTTGAACATAGCGTTGACCTTCGGGTCGGCTAAGAGATCATTATGGCTTTTCTCTGCTTTTCCGAGTAGATAGTCGGTCGTAACTTTTAAAGCGTCAGAGAGGCTGGAAAGCGTCTTGAAAGACGGCTTACGAGTTCCCGATTCAAATTGCGAGATTGCGGCAGGCGTTAGATTCGCTTCTTTAGCGAGTTCTGTTTGTGTTAATTTCAATTCACGACGACGCATCTTTATGCGTGAAACGACTTTGTCAACCTGTGTTTTTTCAGGGGCTTTGTTCACGTTTGACTCCTTTGCTCAGACAGGCAGGCATCCTTGAAATGCCGCTGAGTTTTTTTGTAATTTTGGCAGCGCTTCCATGATTGTTATGAAGTGCAGTTTTATTTATAGAGTATGCTGCTTCAGTGGAGAGACGCAGGCGTGAATTATATTTTAACCTAAAAAAAACGTAAATGCAAATTTTAATTTGACAAAAATTGCAGTAATAGTATAAAATATATCTAATTATTGCCACGATTATATAACAATGGACTCCAAAAGCAGATATTTGGAATTAGGCTGCGACTGTGGAAAGTTAACATCAAAAACGTAGCCTGTAATGAAATTATGCCTTAAATGGCATAATTTGTCTTAGCTTTACATTGGGAAGGCGGATCTACGTAAATGGACTTCAAAACAACAAATTCACCGAACCGAACCACAAGGAAAGTTAAAACAACATTTTTTCTTTCTCTGATGCTGGCTGTGATGCTGGTTATCTGCTTGCATTATCCCGGGCATGCGCAAACAGCTTCCAGCACCGATATGAAAACTGCTGCTATCCAGATCCGGGATGACCTCTCTATCGGTAACATCCGCAAGGACATCGCGCGTCTGTCAAGTCTTGAGACGCGTGTGACAGGCTACCCGCAAGCCGCCAGTGGCAGCAAATACATCTTTGACCGATTCGTCGAAATCGGTTTGCAAAACGTGGAGAGTCGCGAATTCCCAGTCACTGTACCCATTGACCACGGGGATAGTGTTATTGAGGTGCTCTCACCTGACGCTGCTGTTTTACATACCTTTGAACTCACACCCCTCTGGCCCAACCTTGTCCGTACTTCACTGTTAGCAGATGGAATTAAACATACCGTGTTGGCAGGCGAAACACTGCAAGACATCGCCGACAGCTACCAAGTTGACGAAGCCACGATCCTCGCCGAAAGCCGAAACGAATTTTTGGCGAACCCTGTCGTTGAAGGGAGTACCGTGTTTATTCCGACCGGCGGTTTATCCGGGCCCCTCCTTTACGGCGACGATGCTGAACTCGCCGATTTTAACGGCACTAATATCGGCGGATTCTGGTATGAACTCCAAGATGGCGATACCCTCACAACGCTCGCTCGACGCTATCGAATTACTGAAGCCAGTATCACTGATGATATACTTAATGAACACCTACAAAAAGCGTCCGACGGCATTGATAACGATGAGGATGGCACTATTGATGAATACGGCGAGATCCCACTCCTCTCTGAAATTCGAGGATGGGCAACTGATGGCATTGACAACGATGCCGACGGTTGGACAGATGAAATCCCGGGCGACGCTACTGATGGCATTGATAACAACAACGACGGCCAAATTGATGAGTCCGGTGAGTTCGTCGCTGCCAGCGAATCAAATGTCTTTATCCCGAAAGGGGCAATTGTACTCCTTGACTTTAATTCCAGCACCCGATACATCAACGCCGCAATGCTCGGCGGCACCGCTGTTATCTTCATCCAACCCGAAACAACCATTCGCGGAGAAGCAGAAAATAAGTTTGGCACCGTCCCCGCCAACATACCACGATTTTGGATATCTAAAGAAGATGCCGATGTTCTCACGAATGTGCTTGAAGAACAGCACACACAAGGGAATCAGGTGAATGTCCGGGTCAGAGGTAAAATGACGTGGGAACGCCGCGTCGGACAGAATATACGCGGATTTTTGGAAGGCGGAGACCCGACACTGCGCGATGAACTCGTCGTTATCACCGCCTATTACGATTCCATGTCTGTGGTACCAGCAATGGCACCGGGCGCAGACCCGACGTGCGGCATCGCAACCCTCATGGAACTCGCACGCCTCTTTAGCCAGACACAGTATCGTCCAGGGTACTCCGTCCTGTTTGTCGCAGTTGATGGGCATTTCCAAGGGCTGGCTGGCATGCGTGCCTTCATGGAAGGCGTCGGGCAGGATATTGTCGGTGCTCCGACGGACTCACCCGGGACACCTACAATGCACGGGCTCCGCCGTGGACTCTCTACCGACATCATCGAATTTGAAGAATTAGGCAGAAGGCTCCTACTTTCTATTGACCGGAGCGTGCTTGTCGATCTCCCCGCCGATTTTTTCCACGGTATACACAACGTAAAAGAAGATCTGGAATCGCTGGGGACAACGCTTGACGGTTTGGCAAAAACGCGTTCTGAGATTGACAATCTCACGAATCAACAGCGGGACTTCTCAGAGCGACAGAAGAAGCAGGCAGATCGGAACCGAAAACGTGAAAAGCAAGATTTTACTGGTGAAGAGAAGAGTCGGTTGTTGGCAAATCTTGCACGTTCTAAGAAAGAGGCTTTACAAACAACGCACTTTCTCCGAGACATTGTGAAAAGGTTAGCTGAAGTCCGCACCGAAGCACTTCGCACGAGCCGTGAAGCGCAGCACGAATTAATTGTCGAGTTGGCACTGCCGATCGCCCGACTTGATGTATGGGCGGTCGATAAGCTCATTCGCGCTGTAGGAACAGCGGATATCGACGAATACGCAAAGCATCCGAATGACGCATATCTGCTGCCTATACAACAGGGTTCGGACTGGCATATACCGGTGCCTGAGGATCTCCCCGAAGAACTTGTGCCTGATATTGAAACGCTTAACAAAGTGCTCGCAAACTGGGAGATGAGCGATAAACGTAAGTTTGCCCTGATGTGGACACCTGAAAAGGTACTCGACCGGCATCTTGATTTACATTCACTCAATAAAGTGAAAGACGCACGCAGCGTTTTGCGCAATGCCACCAACACCCAAGCCGTCGCAATCCAACGCGAAACTGAATTACTTGAGAAGGTGCTTTCAAAAATCCCTGACAGCCAACCTGTTGAAGATGAAATTAAGGCGAGCATTCGGGAACTCAAGGAAACAGTATTGCCGCAAGAACGCAATGAAAAAATTTACGGCGGCGAGTTCTTATCGAAGGCCGGTGTAGAACGACTCAACACCATTGATACCCAACTCCGACAACGCTTAGCCGAATCCGAGGATACTGTTGACACCGAGACACTAACAGCGGATCTGCTCAAGGACAAACAGGGTATCTTTGAAATAGCACTGCGGAACGCCCGGTTGGAGCGGACACGTATTGAAAACTTACTCGCAACTGCCAGCACACTCGGACGCGAATATTTGGCTGAAGAACGCCTCATTTTGGAACACTATCTATCGAACGATGAGATAGACCAGGCACTGAAATTCCGTTTACGCATCGCATCATACATTAATCAGACTGAACTCTTAGCGACTGTTAAAAAGCGAGCAGATACCGACATTGTAGCACTCGAAAATCTTCTCGAGCGGCTGCCGACATTGTATACAGATTTCGATGAAGAGACGAAGACCCTCCTACGCGATAACATGCTAACGCTCCGAAATGCCCGTTTCCGCAACATCCAGAGTCGCGTTGAAAAAATGTTGCGGATTGATACAAGTGAATACAATCGAAAACTCGGGCAGATTGAAGCCGCTATCGCCCTCCAAGACCTATTCAACCGTTATTATACTTCACTCTATATTAGCATTGACCTCTCCTCTCAATCCGATCAGTTCGGTGTATTCAATAAAGGATGGTTCTACGACCAAGAACCCGAATTTGTGCTGCGGCGTGAATTTGCCAGTATCGGTAATAAACTCGCTACCTACGCACAAGATGCCGACTTCGGGGTCCGTATCCGAAAACTTTGGCAGTGGACAGATGACCAAATCCGACAAGCAGTTATGGCACGCCAATGGACCGTCGCAAATGGGATTTCCGATAAAACCGCACTCGAAGGAAAAACCCTTGAAACACTACTCAGCTCGCACTTCAACAAACTCACTGGACTCAGCGGCGTGAGCCGATTGATGAAGATGCAGTTTGAGCAGTGGCGCAATCAAGGCGAACCTTCCGAGGATATGCTTAAGGATATGGATTATATCCGAAAAGAGGTTGAGCGTTTCATCCGAAACGATGTACGCACCGCAAAGAAAAATCGGAAAAACAGTATTCGGACACGTGAGCAACTTGACACCATGCTCCGACTCCGGCACGAGGACCCTGATACCTTCTCCGAAGATGAGATAGAGGACATCAAAACCCTCATTTCAATCGCTGGACTCGGTGGACAATCCAACTTCGTTAACGCCATATCCGCCAGCGGTGGAAAAACATGGAAAACATACATTCCCGGTAAAATCGCCTTTGACAGCGAGGTCGCAACGCTTGTCGGAAAAACCGGAATTGCTTTCGCAACGATTGAGGACGCACGCGTTTTAACGGATACCCCACTCGACACAATTGATCGCGTCGATTTGCGCGAAGGCGGTAATCTCCATCAGCAAGCACAGACATTGGCTTCACTCCTCATTCAAGCACTCCGAGATGAAGAGATGCCTACTGCTGCTCGCGTCGGTAATTTCTACTGCAACCTCTTCGGTGATGTCGTCGAATTTGACGCACGTGAGTCCGCACTTCCCAATAAACCGGTACCTTATCCCATCTTGACACTTCGCAGAAAACATAAAACTATGATGGGCGTACGCGGCGACCTGTTCGTCATGGGCGATAACAAAGGCAACTTTGAGGTGGCGGGTTTAGCCATGGAAGGAAGAGCCACACGCCGGCTTGGGGGCGCACAAGAGGTCGAAGCATACATTCTTGACAAGGATTCAGGCGACATCGTCTTCGCACCCGATTTGGGGAACTATGGCGCAAAACTTCTCCCGAATAAAGTACCTATTAATACACGGAGGCGTGGATGCCGGGTCGTAACATTCCCCTGCGTCTCCACGACGATCTATGATTTGGTTGACCAGCGGTATCTCCGAACCTTGCGCGAACTCGAAATTTATGACGCACTCACCGATAGCGCACCGGAGAAATATGGAATGTCCAAACCGTGGCAACAGGAAGGTGTCTCCGCAGCTGAACCCATCGCCCTCGTCTACAGTGAACCGAACACCCGTATTAAAATCGGAATGGCTTACGGGCAGATCGGGAAACGGCTCCTACTCATCAAAGCGACAAAGAGCGGTATGAAGAACCCCACGCTTTATACGGGCGAAGGGTTTGTCGTTCGTGAAAATGGACGCATCCGTCTCACACCCTACGTCGTCGTTCGAGATATGTGGTGGCTTGATGAGAACCGATCGCGACTCTATAAACGTTTCGGTATCTCCAGCGACCGACTCGACAAGCTGCATCAATTCGCGAATGAATACCTCGCACGCGCCGAGACTGAGCTACTCCAAAGTGACTATCAACAGGCACTCAAACTCGCACGCGCCGCATGGGGATATGAATCGCGGGCATACCCTGATGTCAAACAGACCGGCAACGATGTCGTCAACGGTGTGATGTTCTATCTCGCATTGTTGATGCCGTTCGCCTATTTTATGGAACGGCTCATCTTCGGTTTCCCAAATATCCATAAACAAATTCTCGGATCGTTCGGCATCTTTTTACTCGTGTTCTTCTTCCTAAGCCAGGTCCACCCCGCCTTCCAGATCACGACGACACCTGTGATTATTCTAATCGCGTTCGTTGTGCTCGCGTTGACGGTTATTGTCATCAGCATTATCGTCCGAAAATTTGAGGAGCAACTCGAAAAAATTCGGCAAGAGGGCAGCAAGGTCTACAAGGCTGATGTCGGTCGGTTGAGTGCAAGTGCTGCAGCGTTTAGTTTAGGGATTTCCAATATGCGGAAACGCAAAGGACGGACGATCCTGACATGTTGCACCTTGGTAATTCTGACTTTCACAGTTATCTCGTTTACCTCGGTCCGGACGTTTATGCATCCCAATAGAACGAGTCTCCCACAGGTGACACCGCGCTATACAGGACTCCTCATCCGCGATCAATACTGGCGTCCGCTTGAGGAACCGGTGCTGACTTCTGTCCGAAACGACATGCAGAAGACACAGATTACACTCACCGCGTTGGAACGGCTCCTGGCGCGGAAAAATGAAATCCTCGTCAAACAGGGACAACAACCGATTGATGTGGCAGAAGCCATCGCCGCTTTACAACAGAACGGTTTCATTGAACAGGTAGATGAAGAAGCTGTCGTGACTGTCCGAAACGTCGTCGCACCACGCGCATGGTATCAATCCTCAGGAACTGGGGATCAATCCTTTGTGCAGCTGACGCGCACACCAAACACCGCAGATCCATCACCCCCGACGCATCAACTCACCGGTGAAGCATTGACGTTCGCCGCAAACATGCTCGTCGGAATGAATGAGTCAGAACCCGCTGTCAGTGGTATTAATAGATACCTGCAATATGGGAAGTGGTTTGATCCCGCTGATGCCAGCGAATGGCCCACAGAGTGGCCCTATGCGATTGTCCTCCCGAAAGGGATGGCAGAGTTGCTGAAAATCACTGAAAGCGATATGGGCAAGGCGACTGTCTCTGTATACGGCGCAGACTTTACCGTTGTCGGGGTCCTCGGCATCGGGTTCAAAGACCTCACAGATAACGATGGTGAAGAACTTACACCCGTCGATTATCAATTAATGCAACAGCAACGCAGCCGTGGTGCTACGGGCGATGAAACGCTTGAGGGTGAATTGCAAAAATATCTCCACCTCACGCCAGACAGTATCGCTATTCTGCCTTATGAGGTCGTCATGAACCAAGGCGGCACGCTCCGCAGCGTCGCTGTCAACATGGAACCGAGAGGAGATGACCCGAAACTGCTCGGAGCGATTGATAAGTTAGACCTCATCATGGCACCGCTCATGAACCGCATCGCACTTGACTTCTTCGTCGGACGCGATAAAGACACATATCTCTATAGCAGTATCGGGATGACGAGTTTCAGTGGAATGGGCAACCTATTCGTGCCGATTTTGATTGCCGCACTCATTGTACTCAACACCATGCTTGGCGCAGTCTATGAACGGGTCCGAGAGATCGGTATTTACAGTTCTGTCGGTCTCGCACCTGTACATATCGCTTTCCTCTTCCTTGCCGAGGCATGTGTATATGCCATCGTCGGAGCCGTATTAGGTTATCTTATGGGACAAGCCATCGCGACAACCCTCGTACATTTCGGATGGCTCGCAGGGTTGACCCTCAACTATTCATCGATGTCAACCGTTGTCGCAACGATTATCGTCATGATTGTCGTGCTCCTGAGTACCCTGTATCCAGCAATCAAAGCCTCACGGATGGCCGTCCCTGATATTGAACGTAAATGGAAACTCCCGGAACCTGAAGGCGATGTTTGGCACTTCAATCTACCTTTCACGGTGCTTGAAGAAGAAGCACTCGGCTTGAACGTCTTTATGCGCGACTATTTTGAGGCCCACGCTGATGAATCTGCAAGCGATTTCTACACCGACCAAGTCGCATTCAGTGAAACTGGAGAAGACTCATACCAAATCGGAATGATGGTGTGGTTGGCACCCTATGACTTGGGCGTGAGCCAATCCATTCAATTCGTTACATCTCCAGTCGGCGGCGAAGAGGAAGATCTCTTCAAAATCACATTGGATGTACATCGAGAGAGCGGCGAGATCGCTTCTTGGAAACGCGTCAACCGACGGTTCCTCAATCTGCTACGCAAGCAGCTCCTCATCTGGCGGACGTTCAGTGTCGATATTCGTTCCGAATTCCATGAACGCGGCAGAACTGAAGGCACGGACGCATCAGCAGAGGAAGCCTCACAAATGGATGCAGTGCCGACACCAGCGGATTAAAATTTTTAACCTATTAAATCTGGACTGCCCTCCACTACGTTTCGGGCAGGGGTTCCGTGAAGTCTAAACGAAAATTAAAGCGTGTAATAATTTCTAAACCCAACACAGAATTAACCAGCAACCATCGTGAAGCCGAGTGCTTATGGGCGAGTACGCCGCAAAACGTAGTGGAACGATGATCAGAGGACCATAGCTAAAAAAATGGAAAAAATAGCAAGTTTCATTATTATCCTGGGCACCTTCTTGTGGCTGTTTAGTATTATCGTCTTTGAAGGACGTTGGCAATGGCAAATGTTCTCGGCGCTTGTGCTGATACTTGGTATCTTCTGCGCACATTTCTGGGAAGAGTTACGAGACACAGGCAACTCTGAAGAGGGAGACGAAGGGTAAGGATGAGTTGTCGGTCATCAGTTATCGGTTGTCACGAAGGAAAATTGCTTACCGATAAGTGATAACTAATGGAAGGAGAATATTCAATTTGGCGAGAGAAAGAGTAACACAAGCAGATGAATGGCAAGCTTGGGCACAGCGATACGACATTGAAGGCGGAATCCGTACCTTTGAGTCGGGGCTAACGGTTAAAGTGTTCGTCGGAGCACTTTTCGTTGGCCTATTGATGATGCCAGGCTCCATCTATCTCAGTTATGTATCCGGCGAATCCGGTGCGGGTGCAGCGCCTTGGGTCGCAGTCATTCTGTTCACTGAACTCGCACGGCGTTCCTTTACGACTGCACGGCGACAGGAACTCTATATGCTCCTCGGGCTAACCGGGGCAGCCGTCGGAAGTGGGATGCAGTACCGAAGTTTTATCTGGTACGCCTACTTCATCAATACCCCGCAGGCAGCTTCCTATGAAATCGCTGACAAAATACCAGAGTGGGTCGTACCCGCAGGGGATTCCGTCGGGGTGCTTACCCGGAGCCTGTTACATCCAGACTGGCTCCTACCTATCGGTATCTACCTCGCAGGAAAACTCCTCGGAACTTTGCGATCTGTGAGTGCACAGTACATCTTGTTCCGCCTTACGGCGGACCTTGAACGCCTCCCGTATCCAATGGCACCCATTACCGCACAGGGAGCAACCGCACTTGCAGAAACCACAGGAAAAGAAGAGACGTGGCGATGGCGGGTCTTCTCTATCGGCTCTATGGCAGGACTCATCTGGGGGTTCCTCTATATCGGGGTGCCTTCGCTCACCGGGGTCATGATGAGCCAGCCGATTCAGATCCTGAAGATCCCGTGGATAGATTTTACGCAGAGTATTGAAGGCTTCGCACCAACAGGCGTTTTTGCCTTCCGAACCGATTTCGGACAGATGCTCTTTGGGTTCGTACTGCCATTCCCGATTGTTATGACCGAATTTATTGCTGCTATGGCAACACAATTCGTCTTGAACCCACAAATTCTGTACCGATTTGAGATACTCCACCAGTGGAAACCGGGTTTGGATGTCCGAGGTGTCGGCCTGTTCAATGGTCTGGATTTCTGGATGAGTTGCGGCATGGGGAAATCTTTTAGTTTCGCAGTTGTCGGGATGGCGGCTTCAGTGCCAATGCTCTTTAAAATGCGGAGATCCAAGAAAACCGCTGGCGAACGCGGTGTCTTCGCTCCCCCGCCAAACCGCGGTGATTTCCCGATATGGTTGATGGGATTGTTGTGGTTCGTCGGTATGGGTGGATTTGTTTGGCTCATCCACTGGATGGTCCCGAATTTCCCACTGAGCTTCCTGTTAGGCTTTGCATTCCTGTATACACCGCTCAACTCGTATATCACTGCACGAACCTTCGGGGTGTTGGGACGCGACCTATTTGATATACCGTATCTACACGAAATTACCTTTATTTTAAGTCGATATGAGGAAGTAGATATCTGGTTCGCACCACTCCCAGACGAAGATTATGGACGCGGCACACAGAGTTGGCGAGTACTTGAACTCACAGGTACAACCTTCACTTCAAATCTTGCTGGCACACTCCTGATTATGCCAATCCTGATTGTCAGTGGGATTGTGGTGATGCACTTTATCTGGAAGATCGCTCCTATCCCGAGCGCGCAGTATCCGTATGCACAGATGATGTGGCCGATTAATGCGACAAACGAGTGTCTCTGGAAGACATCGCTACGCGATGGAAATAGCGAGATGCTCCAAGCAATTCGCGGCGATTATGTCGCCGCTGGGTTTACCGGAAGTCTTGCCATCTACGGGATGTTGTGGGTCTTCAAACTACCCTCAATGTGGTTCTACGGCATCGTCGGCGGGATCGGGGCTGATCCGGGCAGCATGATCGCACGGCTACTCGGGGCAGTTATCGGGCGATTCTACATGATCAAACGATTCGGCATGAGACGTTGGTATATGTTCAACCCAGTGCTCGCAGCTGGATTCGCCTGTGGCGTCGGCCTCATCGGCATGGGCACCGTGGCGATTGCTCTCGTCTCTAAAGCCGTTATCGTCAAACCGTTTTAATAGTTGTCAGTACGGATTTTTTTTTCAAAAAATCCTTTCAGTTATCGGTTTTCAGAAAGAGGCATGCCTCTCGTCAGAAATCTCCTTAACTGATAACTGACAACTGACAACTGATGACTATATAAACATGAACTGGACTGTTTTTGGTTGGGCAGGTATAGAACTCGAAGTACCCACGACATGGGAACTTAGCGGACTCAGCGGAGATCAGAAGACTGGGTATCTCCGGCTTGATGACGGAGATATGCCTCGCCTTGAACTCAAATGGGCGCATACGCGACGTAAAAAGCCTGATCTTCATGCGACACTTGATGACTACTTCAAGTTGATTCGCAAGACTTACAAAAGAAGAGGCACCGAGCTCTCGTTCCGCAGGAACGTTGACCTTGTTAAAGAAGAAGGATTTTTTGAGGGACGCACAGTCCTCGGTTTCAGTTGGAAGGGAGAGATTCGTGCCAACGGCTTGATTTTCCACGGCGGAAAACGGGTCACAATCGTACAGGTCATGGGACGGCTCAAAGAGAACTGGCGACCCACGGTACTCCGAATTTTCCAATCAATTATAGACCGTAGTGAAGCATCACAAACATTGTGGAGTGCTTACGGTCTTAAATTAGGGGTGCCGAAAGAATACAGGTTGGAACGTCAGAAGCTGCTCAGCGGCTATCTGCTGTTTGCGTTTGGCGCAAAACCCGCACGTTTTCAGATGCCTATAAAGCTTGCGAAATTGGTAGCGAACCGCCTCCGAAAAACGAACGGGCCTGTCGAAAACATAGATTTTTCGCCACCCGACAAAGGGCGGTTGAGCGTTGAACGCTACGGACCGGCTGAGATAATGCTCGGCGACTATAAAAATGATCCGAACCCACTCGAAGCATGGTTTCGCACAAAATATGCAAAGGCGATTCGCGGATACGGGTTTGAGGTGACATCGCATACGGATTCGGAAGATGAACGCCTGACACTCATTGGAGAACAGACACGACTCTACGACGGTGTACCGTTCAGTGCTGTATTGGTACTCGATAAGCTTTCCAAACGGACAGCACTGGTGTTTCATCTCTGGCACTGCAATCAGTCCAATCGTATCTATGTCATCCAGTCCATCGGGAGCAACAATGCATACCCGACTGTCCAAAAAGTCGCTGAAAGTATTGAATGCCATTAATAGTTGCCGGTTTTCGGTTATCAGTTTTCAGTCTGGTTTCTGATGTTTGAGCATCTCTTTGTAACCGTCGTTACGCAATTGAAGCACCGATGGTTATGAAAAAATATTGGACAATCGGAAACTTCTTAACTGACAACTGACAACTGACAACTGATAACTAAAAAAATATGCTAAACAGACTTCTTTATACCCTCAAACTCAAAAAACGTCCCGACATGGACCGGACACGGGTCATGAAGGCGTTCCCCGTGCGGAATCAGGTGATCACCTGGGAGATAGACGACAAAGGCGAAGCCGCGCTCGTCATTCCACAGAAAGATACGCTCTGGATCCGACTTATCAGTAAACTCTTCATGCTCCCCGGAAAAAGAGTGATTGTCTTGGATTCTATTGGCACTTACGTCTGGCGGATGTGCGACGGCAAGCATACCATTTCGCAGATTATCAATGGTGTCCAAAAGCAGTACCAATTGACACGCAAAGAGGCAGAGACCTCGCTCTTTACGTTTATGCAGCAGCTCGGCAAACGGAACTTCATACAGTTCGCTATCCCGCAACAGAACGCATCCGCAGCAACCCTCGAACCCGAACCCGCAAAACCGGGACTTCTTGGATTCCTACAGAGACGGTAGTTCAAAGAATGGATAGAAGGCAAAGACTTTCAAGCCTCCCATCATCAGTTAAAAGAAGGTTTGGCTTAGCCAAAATGTCTCTTGACTGAAAACGGATAACCAATAAGGAAAGATCAGATGAATGAACAAATAGGTGATGTTGGCGCATCTTTCGCCGAAACACCAGAACGTTTCGAGCGTCTCATTCCCAAGGAAAACACAGTCCGCGTCCGAAACCTCATCAAACGTTATGAGATGGGCACGCAGACCGTCGATGCACTCCGTGGTGTCAATTTCCAAATCCAGCGCGGTGAATACATCTCAATCATGGGACCCTCCGGCTCCGGGAAATCAACGCTCTTCAACATGATTGGCGGACTCGACAAACCCACTGAAGGCAGAGTCTACATTGATGAGGTGGACATCGCACAACTCGATGCCTACGAACTCGCATGGCTTCGCTGCCGAAAAATCGGTTACATCTTTCAGTCGTTTAACCTTATCCCTGTTATGACAGCACTCGAAAATGTTTCGCTCCCGATGATTTTCGCCGGGATGAGTGCTGATGAAAGTAGAGAGAAAGGCGTTGACCTCCTTTCACTTGTTGGACTCGGGGACCGCGTACAGCACAAACCGTTAGAACTCTCCGGTGGACAGCAGCAGCGCGTCGCTATCGCACGCTCCCTCGCAAACGATCCCGCTATTGTCCTCGCTGATGAACCGACCGGAAACCTTGACACCAGAACCGGGTTAGAAATCATCGACTTACTCCGTCGCCTCAACGATGAAAACGGTGTGACCATCATCACAGCGACCCACGACCACAAGATGTTAGATGTCTCCGACCGCATCTTCCACATGGCGGATGGAAAAGTGGAAAAAATTGAGTCCCGCGATGAAATTGACCTCCACGTCGGTAAATTAGACGGTGAAGAAGTAGGATAAAGAGTTATCGGTTATCCGTTATCATGCTTCGCAGTGAGAACAGTTGTCAGTAAGAAAGTTGTGAAGTGTGCTAAAGTTGAGAAGTTGAGAACTTTACGGACTTCCCTAACTTTAGAACACTTTATAGACTTCTTTAACTGAAAACCCATAACTGATGACTGACAACTATAAAAAATGACTATCTACAAACGCTTAGGCATCCGCACAGTGATTAACGGCAACGCAACGCTCACTCGGCTTGGTGGCTCCATTATGCCACCTGAAGTCGTCGCCGCGATGGCTGATGCTTCCAAGCACTTCGTAGACATCATCGAACTCCAAAAACGGGTCGGCGAAGAAATCGCGAAACTCACTCACAACGAAGCAGCCTATGTGTCTTGTGGTGCCGCCGCTGCTTTGACGCTCAGCACCGCCGCGTGTATCACCGGATTGGATGCTGCCAAGCGTGAAAAATTACCGCTCTCTCTCCCCCCCGGTAGGTGCGGTTTCCAACCGCACACAATGAAAAACGAAGTCATTGTCCATCGCCACGGTCGCGTCGGATACGACTTTGCCGTACGCCAAGTCGGTGTCACATTCGTAGAAATCGGCAATGAGAACGGAACAACGCCCACCGAATTGGAAAACGCTATCACCGAAAAAACCGCCGCTATCTTCTACTTTGCCAACCCCGGTAGAGAACACCTCTGGGTGTCTTATGAAGAAGCCATCGCAATTGCCAAAAAGCACGATGTTCCGCTTATTGTTGATGCTGCAGCGCAGTTACCACCGCCAGAGAACTTATGGCGTTTCACACAAATGGGAGCCGATTTAGCACTCTTCAGCGGTGGAAAAGGTTTGTGTGGCCCCCAGAGTAGTGGATTAATCGTCGGAAAAAAATCCCTCATTGAAGCGATTGCCTTCAACGGACCGCCACACCCGTTTATTGGTAGAGGGATGAAGGTAGGTAAAGAGGAAATGGTCGGGCTGCTTGCCGCGGTGGAATGGTATCTGAACCATGACCACGCAGAATTACAACAATCTTACGAGGAACAGGTTACCTACTATGAAGAAGTGTTTGCGGACACGCAAGGCGTAACAGTCCATCGTAGTTTCCCTTCCGAAGCTGGACAGCCGATGCCTCGTACCGAAATCCGATTTGACGAGGAACACCTCGGTATCACACGAGACGAAATCCTACACCAACTACAAACTGGCGAACCCTCTATTGACATCGCAGGAGCAGGCGCGAACGGTGTGCTTATCAATGGACAGACCCTGATGCCCGGAGAAGTAGAAATCATCGCGCAAAGACTAAAAGAAATCTTAGGAACATAATATGACATTAAACAATGGTATTCGCCTAACATGGCTCGGACACTCCACCTTCAAAATCGAAGCAGACGGACAGACACTCCTCATTGACCCGTGGGTGACGAACAACCCCGTCTGCCCCGATACACTCAAAACCTTCGACACACTTGACGTGATACTCATAACACACGGACACGCCGACCACATTAGCGATGCGGTGCCACTCGCGAAAAAACATACACCGACAGTCGTATCTATCGTCGAAATCGCTGGATGGCTCGGTAAGCAGGGTGTTGATAACACGATTGGGATGAACAAGGGGGGAACTGTCACAATCGGTAGTACGAAGGCGACGATGGTTTCAGCAAACCATAGCAGCAGCTTCACAGAGGAAGACGGCACAACGGTCTATCTCGGTGAACCCGCTGGCTACGTGATTGAATTCGCAAACGGCTACAAAATCTACCACGCCGGGGATACAAATGTCTTCGGGGATATGCGGATTATCGGTGAAATCTACCAACCCGATCTCGCACTCCTCCCTATCGGCGACCACTTCACAATGGGACCCCGTGAAGCCGCTTATGCCGCACAGTTGCTCAACGTCCCAGCAATCCTACCCATCCATTACGGCACCTTTCCACTCTTAACAGGAACACCGGAAGAACTGCGTGAGCTGACTGCTTCTCAAGATGTGGAAATTATCACGTTAGAAGTCGGTGAGACCTTAGACTAAGACATCCCGATAGGGACCCTGGAGACCAAAAGCATTCACAGTCCGAAGCAGCTCGCGTGGGTTGCCTGTATCGTAACGCCGACCCGCGACGCGGTACCCTGACATCCCTTCCTGTTTGATCATCTCTGACATCGCATCCCGCAGTTGAATCTCGCCGTGCGTTACAATTCGGTGTCTGTAATTATAGTCCAGTATATCAAAGAGGAGCGGTGTGAGGAGGTCTATGCCGAAGTTACAGAGATACTGCTGCGCCGGGACACCTTCAACACGAAGATGTTCTTGTGCAAATTCGACCGTCGGTTTTTCGGAGATTTGCTGGAGTGTATAGAGTCGGGCGGATTCAACGCAAGGACTGCCGTGAACGATGCCGTTGAGCGAGAGCTCGCTTTCATGACAGAGATCCAAACTCGTCACAGACTGCCTAACCTGTGAATAGACATCTACGAGTTGTTTGGCGCATGAAGTCTCTGATTCTGAAATATAGAGATGGTCACCCAGCAGAATCATAACCGGCTCACCCGCTGCGAAATCCTTCGCGCAGTAGATGGCGTGTCCGAAGCCTTCAGGTCTCTCCTGAATAGCGAAATGCAGCCGTTGTCCAATCTCTGCCAATCGGTTCGCCTGCGCTGCCAATTCTGCCTTTTCAAGGATCGCATCGGCAACGGGGCCAGAGAAATAGTCGGTGATTGGATCGACCTGTTGCGGTTGCGCAACGATACATACCTCTTCCACGCCCGCCGATAACGCCTCTTCAATAATTAACTGAATGACCGGTTTCGCGATGCCATCTTGCGCAATAATTGGAAAAAGGGCTTTCGGCACGGCTTTCGTTGCGGGAAAGAGACGTGTGCCATATCCGGCAATAGGGATAACTGCTTTTTGAATCGGTTTCATAGAGTTTAACCTTAAGCGAAGATGCCCGCCTAACTTTGGCGGACATCTCATTTGCTTTGCAACGCACTGCGTATCTCATATAGGCAGTACATCTTTCAAAGGGTATCTATTGAGAGGATTTGAGCTTGCCCCAAGTCGTCGCCATTTTTCCAGCGGCATCAACATCTAACGCACCTTCAATCCCGTCACCGAGTTTCGCGACTTGATCATCGTCAAGTGTCACGTTGAAGACAACGACTTCATCAATAATACCGTTCCACTGGCAGCGTTTACCACAGCCAGGGTCTGCACCGATATAGACCTCTTCAGGAGATGCCCACGGCGGCCCCTTTGCATCTTCACTGTTTTGTAACTTGCCGTTAACATAGACATGAAGCTGTGATCCATCCCATGTACCGACAAGATGTACCCACTCTTTAGCGGAGATTTCGTCACCGAGGACTTCAAGTTTCGCACCGCCGTTTGCAGCTCGGATGTGAAACGCTGCATTCGTGTTATTTTCACCATTCTCGTGTGCACCCGTTCCGAGCAAAAACTGCGACCAAGTTGAGCAACCGAGGCCTTTCCAGATGACACATTTACCCGTCGGGTCCTCTGCTGCGTAGACCCAAGCGTGAATAGAAAAACCTTCAGATTCCTTGAAATCCAGGGCTGCCAACGTTTTATCTTCACCCTTGGTGCCAATTTTGACCCAAGTATCCGCGCCGTCAAACTCCAACCCGCCACCGAATTTGCCTTTCACCCACTTCAGGTCGCCGACAAATTCACCATCGGATCCGTTACCGGAGAGATCTGTTACTTCCTTACCTTTTCCTTCTTCAAACGTCCACATCCCCGCAATTGTTTTTTCATCAAGATTCGCATCGCTTGTCGATACCATCGCAAAACTAAGCGCGATGACAGCAATTGCAACGAGTGTGTAATTCAGATAGCGTATTGCCAAAAACATGTGTTTCCTCCAAGTGGTCCCGATTGAACGACCACTACGCTGTTATTTTTTTAAAAGATAGAGGGATAATCCCTCGACTTTAATCATTAGCGTACAGTATTACTTTAGACATATTCATGCCTATTCGGTTCGTCAAAACCCGTTCATACATTTTAACCTATGCTTTTTCGGTTGTCAAGTCAATTGCATCCGCTTCGGCAAGTTTCTGCGCAAGTGTAAGGTTATCCTCATAGACGGTTTTGATTAACTCCTCAATATCAGGTTCCTGAACCGATATATCTACGATTTTGAATCTTTGGAGTATCGCACCGATGAGATCCGCCGTGCTAATTGCCTCTGGCGAAAACCGATACTGCACGCGCGTCTCTTCTTGATAGATAACCTGGGCGTTAGGAATACTGATGTCTGAGTAGGTTTCGGCATAATCGACACTCAAAATCCGTTCCGTTGAAAGCAACCGTCTGAGCGCAGCGAGTTCGCCATCAAAGCAGAGCCGCGCATTGTCAATCAGAATGACGCGTTTGCAGAGTTTTTCAACATCGTCTAAGTCGTGTGTTGTTAAGACCACCGTGACCTGTCGTTCGGTGTTAATTTGCTGAATGAACTCGCGGATACGTGCCTTAGCAACCACATCCAAGCCGATCGTCGGTTCATCAAGGAACAGCACATCCGGATTGTGCAGAAGCGCAGCCGCAATATCTGCACGCATCCGTTGACCGAGACTCAATTGGCGGACAGGCGTCTGAAAAAACTCACCAAGACTCAGCAATGCGTCGAACACTTCTACATTATGACGGTATTGTGCTTGCGGAATTCGGTAAATACGCTGCAGCAACTCAAACGATTCTTGCACCGGTAAATCGAACCACAGATGCGAACGCTGCCCAAACACAACCCCGATACGTTTCGCGTTCTCCTTGCGCTGACGATGCGGGATATAACCGTTCACGGTCACACTACCGGATGTAGGCACCAAGATACCGGTCAACATCTTAATAGTTGTTGACTTTCCAGCACCGTTCGGTCCCAAATATCCCACGATTTCCCCACGTGCTACGGAGAATGAAACGCTGTCCACCGCTTGAACAAGGCGATGTTTGCGAGAGAAAAGGTTCACGAAACTCCCGAAAAACCCTTTCCGGTGGTGATAGACTTTGAAGGTTTTGCTAAGGTTATCAACTTCAATCATATTTTTAAGGGTTGTCAGTTATCAGAGGTTATCGGTTGTCAGTTAAGAAACCTCGTGGCAGTTCAGTTAATTGTCTCTTCCACAACAAACCTCTTTAACTGACAACTGAAAGGTTTTTCGCAGAAAAACCGAACTGACGACTGATAACCATTCAATGCCCTGTACTTTGATACCGCAACACGCCCCATCGCCAGAACAGCATGGTAACACCCAGAAAAAGGAACCCCGCGTAAGGTGCTAAGTGCACACCGAGCGGCGAAACTCCGGAAGACGCGACTTTTTCCAATAGAAAAAGGGACGGAAAATAGTTGACACACGCCAGTGGAATAATAAAAGTAAAGAAATATCGAAACCACCACCGATAAATCGAAAACGGGTAGCTTCCCATGAAAACGCCGCCATTTGTGAAAATATTAATGATCTCTATGGATTGGACAGTCCAAAAACAGCTCGTCGCACCAATTACGAAAAGTCCGATAAAAAAGCAGGTACCGCTTACCAATGAAACCAACAAAAATCCAACCTTGCCGAGTGACCAAGAAATATCTAACTGTGAGTTGGCAATCAGCAGCACGGCTAACGCTTGTGCGATCCGACCGAGCCGTCGGAGTAGAAATTCATGCGCAAAGACTTGATAAAAGGTCCCAAGTGGCCGGACAAGCATTGTATCAAATTCTCCGCGCACAACGTTTCTCTGAAAGACATCAAAGCCTCTTCCCATCATTTCAGCAACAGCAAAGCAGATACCAATCATGCCATAGAGAAACCCGACTTCCCACAGACTCCATCCTGCTAACTGTTTGAAACGGGTAAAGAGCAGCGCAATCATGAAAAAATCGATAACGGAAACGCTCGCTTGTGCAAATAGATCAAAGATAAACGATACCCGATACGCCATCTGGGATCGGATACGCAGCTTAACAAAATGAAGATAAAGCGAAAGATGGTGCATGTTTCGGAAAGCCTACTAACCGCCTTGGATGACGAGCCGAGAAAATCCACGTCGTAAAAGTATCCGCCCTAACCCAACGAAAAAGACGACCCATATCATCTGTTTGCCTATAGCCATCCAGGCTTCAATACCTGTAATCTTACCCAAATAGATACTAAACGGAATATCAATGAGACCGCCAAACGGCAGCCATGCCGCGATGTATGCCAACCATTCGGGCCATAACGCAATCGGAACCAACATACCCGAAAATAAGGTGATTATAGAATAAGATAACCCAGAAATGCCTGTTGTATCCAGCGTCCAAAACGCAGAACTAAAAATGGCTATCGTGATGGCAGCACTCATGAAAGTCGCAAGCGTCATTGAAACCGCAAACGCCACTAAGGTCATTGGCTGCGTCGGGAGCGCAACCGTGAAGAAGATAATGCTAATAAGAAAGGTCGGAAGGCCCCGCATGAATAAGTAATAGCAGGCTCTACCACATTCATCCGAGAACCAATAGGCATGGAAATCTACCGGTTTGGTTAATTGGAGGGCAACGCTACCGTCTTTAATCGCGTTCGTAACTTCAGAACGAGCCCCCCAGAACGGCATCAGCATAAAAAAAACCTGACAAAGCACAAAATAGGTGATAACTTCATCCAGGGTGAGAGGTTGTGGCTCCGTGCTAACTTTATAGAAAGCTGTATACACAAAAATATGCACCAACAAAAAAAAGAAATTGGTGGTCAAACCTGCAAGGTTCGCAACCCGATATTGCATCCGCTTTTGGAATGACTTCGCCACAAACGCCAGATAGACATGAAAGGTCAGATAGACGGATCTCATCCTTTCGCAGTGTTGAGGTCAGCGATAGACACAGATTGCCCCTTCTCTGAGGATTCGTAAATACCGTCAAGCATCTGCATCAGCATGATCCCTTGTTCCGCTGAAGAGATAGGTACTTTCCCATCCACTATGCACGCCACAAAGTGTTTTACCTCTTCGTCAAAGCCGTTAATCGAAGGCGCGTCAAGCGGTTGATCCACTTCCTTGCCGTTTTCTTCCGTGTAAAGCGTAAAGGGGTTGAGCGTCGCACCCGCTTTCGTTCCAGCGATTTTAATGTAATTATCGCCCGGTAGGTTCAGTGCCCATGTTGTTTCGAGAATAATCGTCGCGCCGTTTTCAAACAGGATGTGCGCGAAGGTCCCATCATCGACATCGTATTTAACGGTGTCGGGCACAAGATGCCCAAAGTGAGCGTACGACGTACCCATCACCTCAACCGGTCTTGGAGAGTTCATCAACCACCAGATACAATCTAACGCATGAACGCCAATATCAATGAGCGCGCCACCGCCAGAACGTTCTCTATCGACAAACCAGCCTTCTTTACCGATCGGAATGCCGCGGCGTCGAACGTAAGCGGCTTTACCAAAATAAACATCACCGAGTTCGCCGGCTTTAACCAGCTGCTTGAGCTTCTGAGAACTCCCATCGAACCGCTGCACGAGAGCGTACATTAAAGTCTTACCGTTTTCGGCAGCTGCATCCGCCATAGCCTTCGCTTCTTGCGCGCTCCGAGCCGGCGGTTTTTCGCATAGCACGTGTTTACCAGCGTTCAACGCGTCGATAGAGATAGGCGCGTGGAGAAAATTCGGCAGACAGACACTCACGGCATCAATGGCTGTGTTCTCCAACATCTCTAAGTGATGGGTGTAGGTATGCGGTATGTTATGTTGTGCTGCCACCGTTTTGGCATGCGTCTCGTCTAAATCGCAGACAGCGATGACCTCCGAACGCGGATCGGCGGTATAGCCTTTGAGATGCTGCATCCCAGGCCAACCGAGACCGACGACTGCCGCGCGGACTTTCGTTGTTTGATGTCGCACAGGGCGTGCTCCTTTCGTTTTTGGAAGAATAGTTCTTGATACGGGGCTGTCAATCATCTAAAGGCTGATTGCTGATGGTTTCCGAAAGCCGATACCTATTCGTGACGCAGTGCCTCTGTCGGTGTAAGACCAGCGGCTTTGTTAGCTGGGTACAGTCCGAAAAATATGCCAATGAACGCAGAAACCCCGAACGCAATCAACGCAGCTTCAATAGAGACGACGGCAGGCCAACTCGCCTTCATGAGTTTTGAAATAATCAAACCGGAAATAGAAGCAAGGCTGCTGCCGATGAAAATGCCGATCAGACCACCGCAAATGCTTAAAACAATCGCTTCAATCAGAAATTGCGTCAAGATGTCGCGCCGCCTCGCACCGATCGCTTTCCGTAACCCGATTTCGCGAGTCCGTTCCGTCACAGAGACCAACATGATATTCATGATCCCGATGCCACCAACGAATAAGGCGACACTTGCAACACCGCCGAGGAGTATCTGGACAATTCGACTGACATTGCCTACCTGTTTTATAATCTGTTTCGCCGTGAAAAATTCAAAATATTTTTCGTCGCCGTGTAGCTGCCGCATAGCGACTTTGATCTCCGCAACTGCCTGTTCAACCTTATCGTAACTTTCGGCTTGACAAAATAGGTAAATCCAACCTTTATATGGCCCAATAAAACGGATCCCCAATGTGGTAATCGGAATAATCACACGGTTGTCCCACCCCTCGCTCGCCATACTGTTGCCCTTCTCCTCCATAACGCCGATGACAGTAAACCGCTCTTGTCCGATTCGCAGCTCGAGTCCAATCGGGTCCCGCATCTGAAACAGGTCTTTGTGGACCTCCGAACCGATTACACACACCGGATCTCTCCGCTCAATATCGTTCTCAGTAATGAACCGCCCAAATTCGACAGACCAGTTATTCGCTTCTTGGTAAAACGGTGTAACGCCTTGGACATCAAGCGACTGATTAACGTGTTTGTGCGATACCGGAAGGTTCATTCCGGATTGCGCGGTCGCCAGTTTAAGAGAAGGACAGTTGTCAACGATAAAGGCGAGATCCTTGTATTCAATATATTCGGGGTGTTTATTTTCGATATACGAGCCATCTTCCCGCCGAATCGCCTCTTTCCGAAAGCAGACGATCATACCCGCACCGCCGATCCGTTCTAATTCAGCGAGCATGAGGTGTTCGGCACCGCCACCGACCGAAACAACCGCAACAACCGCAGCGATACCGATGATAATACCAAGTGTTGTTAGCACGGAGCGTAACTTGTTACGCCGTAGTGCTGCCAAACCGACGCTAACGCCTTGTGTAATTTGCATAGGTTCCTTGATAATGGTTATCAGTTTTCAGTTAAAGAAGTTCCTAAAGTCTCGTAAAGTGTAGCTAAAGTTGATAACTTCATAACTTTAGAACACTTTAGCACACTTTCTAACATCGATAACTGTCAACTAATAACTACCCCGGTTTCATAGACTCGCCGTGCAACAGGAATGCGCGGATATCGTAACGCCCAGGGCGTTCAATCGGTAGATCACCGTTCTCGATCATCAAATCGAGCGGGTTCGCATGCGTCCGCAATGGCAATTGAACCACTTCGTGCATGCGCGCCGATTCATAGATTGCCATGATAATCTCAACCGCGGCGCGCCCATGTTTCGCTTCCCCACGGTGTTCGGGACCATCTTCAATCCATTCGACGAGTTCTGCTGCTTGGGCAACGTGCTGGTTCGTACCATCGGACGGGCGTTCTTCCCATTCGGCGGCTTTATTGTTCAGAAGGCGGACGCGCCCTTCCGTCACATCCGCGATACCGTCTGTACCGTAGACGATGCCGCCTTGATAATTCGGCCTGCCGATTTCTTGCAAAAGCATGCCGATACAACCGTTCTCAAAACCGATGATGCCAGCACTCCGATCCTCAATCTGAATATCGCGTTCGTAACGCTCGGTTTTACGCTCAACATTGCCAATCACCCACGTCGGGGCAGGATCACCGAGGACGTAACGCATCATATCAAACAGGTGTGAACAGTCATTCAATAAACCCTGACCGCCGTGACAAACAATCTGCCGCGGTTCACCGATTGCCCCGTCAGCGATGAGGTTGCGGGCATCCGTCCAGGCGGAATTAAACCGGCGTTGGTGCCCAATGACGACCTTCACATCGGTCCGTCTGGCAGCGATCAACATTTCATCGCACTCGCCTAAACTCACACCCATCGGCTTTTCGCAGAGTACAGCCTTTGGACTCCGCGCACATGCCGCGATCGTCATCGGCGCGTGAAGTTTATGCCACGTCGCGACGCTCACAATGTCAAGGTGCTCGGTATCCAACATCTCGCGCGCATCCAAATAACAGTTTTCAGCAGGTACACCGTAGGTGTCCGAAAACTTATCAAGTGCCGCTTGAACCGGATCCGCGAGTGCCACAATCTCTGTCTGTTCGACACCCTGATAGCCACGGGCGTGGGCATTCGCAATACCACCACATCCAATAATTCCAACGCGATATTTAGAGGTTGCCATATTCGTACTTCCTATTTTCTAAAAAAAATAAATTTTTTTGTTACCTTTCCACAGAAATTACGTATTAGTTGTCATAATTTTATAGAATTATCAAAGATGAGGAAAGTAT
>VYCT01000163.1:0-4711 GCA_009843785.1 Candidatus Poribacteria bacterium
TCCTTTAATCGCCTCGCGGTGCCGTATACAACACTGCGAAAAGTTAAAGAATCACATCGCTGGCAAAAACCGTCATCGGTTCGGTTTACCGATGGAACGTCAGCATTCAAAAGCGTGGTTGCATTGCAGTACTGCTATCACCAAAAGTAAAAT
Organism: Candidatus Poribacteria bacterium; assembly: GCA_009843785.1. Taxonomy (GTDB): domain Bacteria; phylum Poribacteria; class WGA-4E; order WGA-4E; family WGA-3G; genus WGA-3G. Next base: position 154 of record VYCT01000163.1, read on the forward strand.
CAGACGAGGTGATGAGGCTTTGGGAAGCGCGCTTCTTGCTCAAAACTCGGAACCTTGTGTATATTTTTCAAGAAGGAGAATTCATAGCTATGAAAAAATTAACAATCTTTATCACACTTGCCTGTGTCGTCATGATTTCGCCAATGGCACTCGCACAAGATTGGCAGCCAGCAGGTGATAACTGGATTGAAAAATGGTGGGGACTCGATCTGGTAACGGAGACTGAAGGTTTCCAGACCTCCGCAGAAATTGACTACCTTTCGGAAGGTAGCGGCGGTGTTATTTCAAATGCTTCCGTTTCCACACGCGATGGCGCAGGAAAAACCGCAAACATCATCCTCAAGTCACCGACTGATGGAGCCCTCCTCGGTTGGTCAATTGTTAATATTGATGTCGAAGACCAGTTTAATATATCCACAAGCCACGGCCTCGCTGATGGAACAAACGTTACGTGGCACGGGATTATTGCTATCATCTCGCCGGATGATCGGACAACGACGATGCACCCCGCACACGATGATCACGCCCAAATCTGGATCAACGGCGAAAAAATTTATGACAACCCTGATTGGACAGGTGGTGCTCAGGTCGTCACAACGCCAACAGAGATTCAGTTCAAGAAAGGTGAAAATTTCTTACACTACAAATGCGGTGAATCGGGAGGTGCGGATTATCTGAACCTCCGTTTTGAAGCGACTGACACTGACCTTCTCATCGCACCGACGAAGGATAACCTCTTTTTGAATGTCCTGACACCTGTTGACCCGAAAGGTAAACTGGCGACACAATGGGCAGATATCAAGCGGAAGTAGTCATTTTTTAAGCACAAAAAACCCGTATCCATGAAAAGGATGCGGGTTTTTTGTTGTCTATTTTCGTTCGCTAACGGCGTTTGAAATGCTTCACTTTTCTGACGCTACAACCGTCAAAATCTGATTGATAGACACATTTTCCAACACCTGCGTCGTACTACCTTGCCACACAATAACTATTTTCTCAACACGTTGGTTCTCGCCTAAGCCGAACAGCAATCGCGTATCGCTTCCCGATGCGTAACTTGAGCCGCTTTTTATCTCTCTCATCTGTGTCATATCTGCAGTTGAAACCGTAACTTTTGCGCCAATCCCGTCGCGGTTACTCTGAGAACCGATAAGTTTAATACCGATCCAATTATTCGCGTTCCCACCATCGTTCCGAAGCAAAACGGCGTGCTGGTTGGAATTCATGATAACAATATCGGTATCACCATCGTTGTCATAGTCAGCAGTAGCGGCGGCTCTGCCGACGAGCGTTTCTGTGAAGTAAGCACCAGCGGTTTCTGATACGTCCGCGTAAGTGCCGTCACCTCTGTTTTGAAACATCTGGTCACGTTGGGCGTAAGTTTCCTGGTCCATCAAGATTTCGATGACATCTTGCGGGTGTCCGTTTGCGCAGAATAGGTCCAGGTCTCCGTCGTTATCGTAATCGAAAAAGAGTGGACTAAAACCGACGAACGGGAGTGTCGGTTGTTGTAAACCGCTCTCCGCTGTTGCATCCGCAAAGAAAAGGCCCTCCTCGTTTTTATAAAGCGTCGCTTTTTCGGAATTCGCAATGATCAGGTCGAGCCATCCATCACTATTATAATCACCGCAGTCTATCCCCATAGAACCTTCCGCGACACCGGTCTCATCATAACCGACACCGATGAACAGGCTTTCATCGGTGAAAGTGCCATCGCCGTTGTTATGGTAAAGGAAGTTGCGATTCGTATCGTTGGTGACGTAAATATCTGGAAACCCGTCATTATCGTAGTCGCAGGCGACAGCCGCCATACCTCTTCCCTCAGTCGGATTTGTCACGCCTGCTGTTTCTGCGATATTGGTAAAGGTGCCGTCGCCATTGTTTCGATAAAGTACATCAGCGGTTCCCTCGTAACTACGTGGATGCCCGTAACCGACAATACCTTTAAAGGTTGTCACTGGCATTGACAATTCATAGACCAAATAATTAACGACAAAAATATCCAAATCGCCATCTACATCAAAATCGAGATAGACGGCTGCGATGCCCCAGAGGGTGTTATCAATCCCAGCGGCTTCGGTGATGTCAGTAAAGGTGCCGTCTCCGTTGTTTCGGTAAAGCACGTCTTGTCCAAAGTTCGCGACATAGAGGTCAGCGTTACCGTCGTTATCAATATCCCCAGCGGCAGCTGCCATCCCATATCCAGTGTCCCCTGTTCCTGAAGTTTCAGTAACGTCTGTAAAACGTCCATCACCATCGTTGCGATAAAGAACATTTCCAAGTTGTGCCTGCTGCGCGTCCGGTTTCGTTTGCGGAATATTACCGCTGTTAACAAAATAGAGATCCGCATCGCCATCGGTGTCATAATCAAAAAAGACAACACCAGACCCCATCGTCTCAATGATATGCTTGTGCTCGGTTTTACCGTTGCTGTGTTTGAACTGGATGCCTGCCTCTTCGGTAACATCCACAAAGACAGGCAGTTGCGCGGCAGCACTATCTATAAGTATGAATGTGAGAAAGAGAAGTAAGAGGAGTTGCGGAATCGGGTTGGAAAGCATTGTGTAGGACTATTTTGATATTTTTTCTGCTGTTTTTGCCAGCCGGAAACCGACAAAGGAAGTCTTCAGGTTTGGGTAGAGATAAAACCGAAACGTCGTGCTGCATCGAGCAATGTTATCAATCCAAGAACCGCCTCGGAGGACACGCCAGCTGCCGACAGCCGGTCCCGTTGGATTTTTCTTCGGACGTTTCGCCGCAGTTCGAGAACTGGACCAATAATAGACATCGCTGTACCAATCCGCCGTCCATTCCCAAACGTTCCCTGCCATATCCATTACGCCGTAGTAACTTTTACCTTTCGGAAAACTCCCGACGGGCGCGAGGCGATTCGCGTAGCCGTCATCGTTGGCAGCTGTATTTGCGTGCGGTTCCATTACGTTGCCCCAGGGCCATATTCTATCAGTGTAGCCGCGCGCTGCCTTCTCCCATTCGGCTTCCGTTGGCAGTCGCATCCCTTTCCATGCGGCATAAGCATTTGCATCGTGCCATGAAACGCCGACGACAGGATAATTCGGGAACTGCTCTGCGCGTGCGGGCCAATCCCCAATTTGCGGGAGATGCGTGAAACTCTCCGGTGTATGTTGAGATATTTTTTCTCGAGAAGCGGCTTGAAGTTTCCAGAATTCGTAGTACTCGGCGTTCGTCACCTCATATCTACTGATGTGATAGGCATCAAGGTAAACTTTATGCTTTGGTCTTTCATCAGCAGCGCGGCTGTCGCTCCCCATAGTGAAGGTGCCGGCAGGGATTAGGATCATATTCTCAGCGTCTTGTGCACATACGGTCGTAAAGGCACAGAGACTGAAAAGCAGCGTGAGGCGAGACAACAGTGTGATATGACAATAACTATTTCTGTCGCTTTTTCTGTTCAGACAAAAGGTGTTCATAGACGCGGTAATGCTCCTGCGCACGTTTCGGGTTGCCGAGACTCTGATATAATTTTGAAAGATTAAGATGGTAATACGGTTGATCACTGTCGAGTTCGACTGCTTTTTGGAATGCAGCGAGTGCGTTGCGTTGGTCGCCTTGCATCGCATAAGCACTTCCAAGCGTGTTATAGAGTATAGATGCGTTGGGCATCAGCTGGATAGCCTTTCTGACGGCTTCTGCTGCATGTTTCGGGTAATTAAGGTTCATAAACGCTCGGCCCAGTCCATGGTGAAAGTTGGCGTTGTTCGGTGCGAGTTCAATACACTTCTGAAAGACCCGGATGGCTTCGGCGTAGTTTTTTTGGTTCATCAACAAGGTGGCTAAGCCTGTCCAAGCCTCAAGATTGTTCGGCTCGGCGCGTGTCAGGCGCATGAGACGTTCGTATTCGGCGAACTCCTTTTGTAACTGCTGATACATTTGCATCTCGGCTCTACTTTTCTCGCGATCGCCCAATCGGAGATATGCCATACCGAGCCCGTAGTGCGGCTCAGCATAACGTCCCGGTCCGAAGGCTAATGCCTGTTTGAAGTTTTTGATCGCTTCTGCATATTCTTTTAAATTCAGATGTGCTGTGCCGAGTTCCTGATACGTCCCTGCTGCCTTCGGTTTCAGTTCAAGAGCCTGCGTCAAAACCGGAACTGCGTCCGCGTAGCGACGTAGTTTTACGAGTGCTTTGCCGAGGACTTCGTACCCGCGTGCATGTTGTGGTGAGAGTTCAACAACGCGCGCTAATGCCGTCACCGCGTCTGCCCACTTATCCAGTTTAAAATACACAACGCCGAGCGAGTAGAGCACCTCAATGTTGTCGGGCATCAACGCTAAAGACCGTTGGTAACTTTCGGCGGCTTTGTTCGAGAATTCTTCTTGGGCATAAGCCATGCCGAGATAGTGGAGGACTTCATAGTGATCAGGTTCAATTGTCAGTGCGGTTTCAAACTCGGAGATAGCACCGCGATTATTGCCCCGAAACATGTGAGCAAAGCCTTGTTCTACGTGTTGGACGTATCCACTATGGTCACCAACTTTTTCACCCGCAACATTGGAGAACGGCAAAAAGGAAATAACG
>VYCT01000163.1:4737-15482 GCA_009843785.1 Candidatus Poribacteria bacterium
TTTAACCAATTTCGCATTAGGTTATCCAAAAATTTAGTGTATTTACATCAATAGTTTACATTAAGCTAATAGAGAAGGTTGTTTAAATGTTAACGCTACTCCCGAAAAAAGTCAAGTTTTTCATAGAGGAAAAGGCGAATTAGTGCTATACTGTGTAGAAATTATCAAATCAGAAAATAGGGGAATCAAGACAAAAATGCGACAGGTTACAATCTATCGAGAGCCGGGTCGTTATGCGGGCTGGCCGGCGAATTACGGGATTTGGGCATGGGATAACGAGATCGTTGTTGGCTTTACCGTCGGATATCACAAATCGGATGCGGGTTTCCATCGCCGCGACCGAGATAAACCCTTTGTAGGGATGCAAGGACGCAGCTTAGATGGCGGTGAAACATGGCAGGTCTCCGAAACACCGTGCCGTCTACCGGCAAGAGGCACACTCTCCGCAGATGAGCATGTAGAAGAACGGCATCGACAAGAGGCAGGTGTTTCGTTTGAGACACCACAGCGCGTCGATTTTTCACACCCAGATTTTGCGATGATGTGCAGCAGAACCGGACTGAGGGCCGGAGCCTACTCATGGTTTTATACCTCCACAGATCGGTGCAAAAGTTGGGGAGGACCGTTTAAGCTGCCGATGTTCGGGTACACCGGTATCGCAGCACGCACGGATTACTTGGTCTCAAGTTCAGATGAATGCTTGGTGTTTCTTACTGCGTCGAAGTCGAACGGTGAAGAGGGATTGATATTCTGTGCGAATACCACCGATGGCGGTGCGTCTTTTTCTCTGCTCTCCCAGATTGGACACGAACCTGAGGGGTTCGCGATTATGCCCGCAAGCGTTCGGTTGTCGGATTCAGAGATTTTAGTCGCCGTCCGGTGTCGCGGCAGAGGGAACGAGTCCGGTTCAGACTGGGAAGAGCGGCAAAACTGGATAGATCTCTATGGCTCAGATGATAACGGTCAAACGTGGGATTATCTGAATAGACCCGTGGAAAACACTGGACGGGGCGGGAATCCGCCAACACTCACCCTTCTTCACGACGGTAGGTTGTGCCTTATCTACGGCTATCGGGATGCGCCGCATCGGATCTGTGCAAAGTTGAGCAGTGACGCTGGCAAGACTTGGGGCGAGGAAATCGTCTTACGCGATAATGGTGGCGACCACGACATCGGTTACCCTCGCACCGTTCAACGTCCTGATGGGACCATAATCACCGCATACTATTTTGATGAGGAACCGGATGGCGAACGGTTCATTGAGGCGACGTTGTGGAAACCGTAAGGGATGAAAACGGAATCACTTGGTGCTTGAACGTAGGTCGAAACAGATAAGCCGATCTTTGCCGCGGACGTAGAGGTAACCCTCTGCCAATACAGGGGCTGCCCACGCAGGATATTTCACTAACTGGCGACCGTTTTTATCTTTGAGTAAGGGAATCTGCGAAATTACCCCTAATTTCTCTGGTGTACATTTAAGGAGCATTAAGCGTCCGTACTCACCGAGATAGATAAAGTAGTCGTTCACCCAAAGTAGCGAGGCGCGTTCATCTACGCGTTGGGACCACATGACTTTACCCGTTTTGAGTTCCACACAACGGAGTTCCGCTCCGTTGGGGCGTTGCCCGCTACAAGCATAGAGGTAGCCTGCATGGTGGATCGCGGTGTTCCAATGTAGCTCCATGGACTTGTTCCTGCGCGATGCGCGATCTTTCCATACGACTTCATAACCGCTCGGATGCACCTTGAGAACTGAACTGCCAATGCCATACGATTCGCTAATAAAGACGAAATCGTCAGCAACGACCGGACTCGAAGCATTGACAGATTCAATCTTAGCGTGCCGCCACGGATAATGGAAATCAATGACCCCTGATGTCGGTTCAAAGCCGACAAGGCCACTACGTAGGAACGCAAATCCCCACCGTCTATCGTCAATAGTTGTAAAGACAGGACTTGCATAACTGGCGAGATCATCTGCGATTTGGTAGATAACCTCGCCCGTATGCTTGTTAAAGGCGACAATGCCGCTCCCGTTCGGATCGGGACTGCCGTTTGCGCCCCAAATATCCTTCGGACTGCCCGGTGGTGAACCCCCAATCTGAACGATGAGCAGCTCGCCTTCAATCGCCGGTGCTGAAGCGACACCGAAAAAATTTTGGACGACGTGAAACTTCGCCATCGTGTCAACTTCCCACAAAGCTTTACCGTCTGAGACGCGCACACAGTGTAGCATCCCGTCTGCCCCAAAGATATAGACGCGTTCTCCATCAACGACTGGACAAGATCGCGGTCCGTTGTTATAGCCGTACATATCTTCGTAGTCTGTCGGATATTCAAACCGCCAGAATTCTGTACCGGTGTCGCTTTCCATACAGGTGAGGCGCGCCATATCGCCATGACGCGCAAAAATAAACAGACGTCCATTGGCAATGGTGGGTGCCCCGTAACTCGTGCCGATCCGCTGATGCCAGACGATTGGTGGACCCGTTTTGCCCCAGGGCGCGATATCTATTTTTGCTTCGGACTTGCCGTTTCTTTGTGGCCCGAGAAAGTCGTTCCAGTCAGAAGCCTGTGCATCCGCGAGCAGTGTCAACGGAAGACTCAATAAGAATAAGGTGACGCGTGCGAGTGTCCTCACGCAGCGACCTCCTCATTGGCGCGCTTCACCAAGGCGTTCATGTAGGCGATCGTGTACGCCGTGCCGACGCGATGATCCCCTGCCATACTCGGTATATGGTCCGGAATGAGCACACCGTTGAAATCCACTTCGCGGAGGGCTTTTGCAACGTGGTACATATCTTGATAGCCGTTATCAACGAAGGTCTCAACGAAGTGTGGGAGTGGCTGATCGACGTTGCGGAAGTGGACTTTGAAAATCTTGTTCCGTTCGCCGAAATAGCGGATGGATTCAATGACATCTTTGCCCATGAGTTCACCACCCTCTAACCAACAACCGACACAAAAACACATACCGACATTCGGACTGTCAGCGATTTCAAGGGCGCGCTTATAGCCTTCAAAACTACTGAAGATACATCTCGGAATTCCCGCGAGATGCACTGCAGGCGGGTCATCGGGGTGGATGCCAATCATCACACCGGCTTCCTCAGCGACGGGTGCTGCCTGCTTGATGAAATACGTGTAGTTGTCCCAGAGTTCCTCTTCGCTGTATTCGCGTCCGTGTGAGAGCGGCATCCCATATTTTTTCCCGCCCCAGTGTCCCACATCGGCAGCCTCAAGATTGAATGCCCTTGCACTTGCGCCGCCGCGGGTGGTCTCGCGTTCGGTACTCCAGATACCGTTACCCATGTGTGCATAGGTCGTGTACGGGATGCCTGCTCTACCGAGATCGCGGATGTAACGCTTGTACTGTTCGACCTTCGCGTCGCGGTTCTCCAAGTTAAGGACAATCCCGTCTTGGTTGTGGACATCGCTGTTGCCAAATCCGTAAATCTTGAGCCCTGCGTTCTCGAAAATCTCACGGCGACTCATGAAATAGTCGTAATTCGCATTTTCGCCGTTCGTCCAGAGGACGACATATTCAACATCCATCTGCTTGGCAAACTGCAAGTCTGCCTCACTCGGTTCCGGCGACATCTGTGCCGTAACTTTCATGCCGGGTTCAATGTTTGTCAGTGGACTCTGATTTGCCATTTTATGCCTCCGTTTTTTTGTAGCAATCAGCCCTCAGCCATCAGTCAAAATTTCTTTGTAGCAGGTAGAATGTTCACAGCCGCCACAACAAGTAACCGATAACTGATAACTGATAACCGGCAACTACTCTTCGTCTCCTGCTTCTGCTTTGAGTCGATATAACTCTTGCGTTAATTCAGTAACAATATCTGCATACGCGGGATCGTCGTAGACACTGCACATCTCATTAGGATCTTTTTCCAGATCAAAAAGTTCCCATTCCGGTGCTTTCGGTTCATCGAGGGACCCTGTCGTGCCGAGTGCCTCGCCGTAGTAGTAGATGAGTTTATAACGATGCGTCCGTATCCCATAGTGCGCGGGTACATAGTGATGTGCAAGGTGCATCCAGTAACGGTAATACATGGACGTTCGCCAGTCGTCAGGTGTCTCACCATTGAGGATCGGTCGTAGACTCGTGCCTTGCATGTCATCAGGAATTGATACGCCTGCGTAGTCGAGCCAAGTCTCCGCGAAATCTATGTTTAAGGACATGGCATCGGACGCGCTGCCGGGTTGAATCTCGCGCGGATAGCGGACGAGGAAAGGCATTCGTAACGATTCTTCGTACATAAACCGCTTGTCATACCAACCGTGGTCGCCTAAGAAGAATCCTTGGTCAGAGGTATAAATCACGAGCGTGTCATCCGCGATGCCGTCTTCATCAAGGTAATCGAGCATCCGACCTACATTGTCATCAATTGAGGCGACGCAGCGGAGATATTCTTTGATATATCGCTGATAATTCCAGTTTGCCATCTCTTCCTCTGACAACCCTTCAGGTGGTGGACCGAGTTTATCAATCTTGAGGTCCCTTTCGGTCATGTGGCCGAAGACGCGCATCTTCGCTTCCTTTGCGGCGTTTGAGCGGTTCGCGTAATCGTCGAAAAAGTTATCCGGCATCGGAACATCCCCGTCCTCGAACATGTCGGCGTGTTTCTCATCGGAGTCCCATGGACGGTGTGGTGCCTTGTGGTGAGACATCATGAAGAAAGGTCTATCCCTGTCGCGATTTCGCAGCCATTCCAATGAGAAATCGGTAATGATGTCGGTAGCGTAGCCTTTGTGTGTCGTTCTCCCGTGAGGCTCAACCATGACTGGATCGTGATAGAGGCCTTGCCCGGGCAGCACGTTCCAATAGTCAAATCCTGTTGGGTCCGCATCACCGCCGTGTCCGAGGTGCCATTTGCCGACCATCGCGGTTTGGTAGCCATCCGCCTGTAGCATTTTCGCGACATTCGGTCTTCTGCCATCAAAATGATCCCCTATGTTCTTGACACCGTTGAGGTGGCTGTGTTTGCCGGTTAGAATGTTCGCGCGGCTCGGCGTACAGATGGAGTTAACACAGAAACAGTTATGCAGAATCATACCGCCATCTGCGATACGATCAAGGTGCGGTGTTTGGTTAATCCGACTCCCATAACTGCTGATAGCATGTGATGCGTGGTCGTCGGACATGATGAATAGGATATTTGGTCTGCTCAATTGTGGCTCCTTTAAATTTACGATTTGCTCTATCATATCCTATTCCTTATCAAAAGTCAATCTTTTTCTGGGGAGACGGCGGGGCTATTTAGTTGTTTCTCCGGTAGGCGCAGCTGTTAGCATTGTAGGTTGGGTTGAACGGTACTCATTGTCGTCTCTTATCTGAAACACTCAACCAGCATGTAATGACGGTGGCACTTCTGCGAGCGTGTAACCTTGGGCTTTCGCTTCAGTCTGCCGTTGATACCAAATAACAGTGTTTTTTTGGATTTCATGATATATCCTTATGTGCAAGATTTTCCTTGAAATCGTGTTTCGTCCCTGTTAATACATACGGAACAATGGGGGAGACACGTCAAAAGGGACACCTTGTGCTTTCGCTTCTTGTTGTTGGTAATACCACTCCGCCCACGCCTGTTGCACTTTGGCTAACCCTTTCACAGTACCTTTTGTTTCTTGGTAACTGGAAATGAGACCGAATATCGCAGCGACTATCGCGAGATAAGGTGCAGCGGACAAAAAATTGCGAGCGAAGTTCTCTACTGCCCGAACTATATTAGCAAGATCTGGGAGTATTGATATGAGGACGAGTAAAAAGCAAGTAATCATCCAGCATAGGAAGTGAATGAGGGGGAGCTTCGGGTTGCGAATCATGAATAACAGTGTTTTTTGTGCTTTCCTGAAATAGGAGTTGACTTGCATGTTTTTCAAGGGTGGCGAGGATTCCACGAAATTGTCGTCTTCTGCTGTCGCTTCTTGTTGCTGACGATACCATTCCGTCCACTCCTTGTGTTCATTGGCAATGCCTTTTAGGTTACCGACGGCTTCTCGGTAACAGATAATGAAAGGCGGGGTAACGACAAGCACCCAAAACCCTGTTCTTGTTAAATCTTCTATAACTTCGTCCCAAATAATTGAGGCAGCTTTTAGATAATCTCCGACAGATGCAGGGGGTGCCACAATAACTTTAATATAGGGCAACGTCCCTTCTATGAATGGATCATCTGCCACAACTCCCCAAGCAGCAAGTAAAAACCAACACGTTAAATGAACGATAAGAGGTATTGGGTTCCGAAACATGAACAACAACGTTTCTAAGACCTTCATGATACCACCTTCTTACCTACGAATTTTTTATTTTAAACTTTGGAACATTAAGACGGGGTTTTCATTTTTAGTTGAAACCGCTTCGGTTTTCTTCAAAAAAGTAGTTTCTATATGGATGATGCTCCGATAGACTAAAGGAGGGGTTCGGAAGAATAAACCGTCTTTTGGGGATGGGATGAAACGGAAAATTAAAAAAGGCGAGGTTTTAAACCTCGCCAGCGATAGTGGGTTAAAACACTTATTTCGCCTTAATCTCTTCCCAAGCCCGGTCGTAGTGCCTTGTAAAATCGCCGGGATCTCTTAGCCACTCAAGGGATTCCAGTACCTCTTTGGGTGGATAGATAAATTTGTGTTCGCGTAGGTGTTCAGGTAGGAATTCTTTCGCGGTAGGCACGCAGGTACCGTATTTCGTAAAGGCGGTAATCTTGGCATTGACTTCGGGACGGAGGAGGTAGTTGATGAACTGCTCGGCAAGTGCCTTATGCGGTGCGGATTTTGGAATGCAGACAGCATCAATAAATTGGCTCGATCCTTCTTTCGGGATGACGTATTGGATGGTCGGGCGCGTCTCAGTGGCGCGGAAGGCATCGCCACTCCAGCAGTGCGCCATAACGACATCGCCCGCGATAAGCAGCTCTTCCGCCTCGCTTTTATACTGTTTCACAAGCGGTTTCTGTGCGATGAGTTTCTCTTTCGCCGCTTTGATTTCTTCCAGGTCGGTCGTGTTGAGGCTGTATCCGAGGAATTTCAGCGCGGCACCAATAGTTTCACGCTGGTCGTCTAACATGCTGAACTGGTTTTTATATTGCGCATCCCAGAGCACTGCCCAACTATCAGGTGCTGGTGAAACGACAGCCGAATCGTAGGCGATGCCTGCTGTGCCGAACGTGTAGGGGATAGAATATTGATTTTCAGTATCGAAGTATTTACCGAGGAACAACGGACTGATGTTCTGGAAGTTGGGGATGTTGTCGCGATTCAGTGCTTCTAACAGATTTTGCTTGATTAGGATGGATACCATATAATCGGATGGCATAATGATGTCGTATCCTGTCGCCCCCGCCAATAGTTTCGTGAGCAGGTCCTCGTTACTGGCGTAGGTATCAACGAGAACGGTAACCCCAAACTCCTTTTCAAATCCTTCACGGATATCATCGCTGACGTAGCCCGCCCATGTAAAGACGTTGAGTTGTTGTTTCTGCCCAACACCATCACCAATGAAAAAGGTGAGGAGTATAAGGACTAAGAGGAGATATCTGTTGTGCATGTTTTCTCCGTTGGTATCTTTTCTATGATTGTTGTGAGCGGGACGATTGCGTTGTTGAAAGTGAAATCGTCCCGTTTGCGATATTAAGATATTGACAATGTCTGCTATCTATGCTAATGTAACAACGCTACTTATTCATCAGATTTTTCGGTGGGAAGTCCCTCGGCTTTCCAGCCCCGGAAACCACCAGTGAGTACTGAGACGTTTTCATAACCCATGTTTTTTAAAGTGTGTGCGGAAAGAGTCGCACGGGTACCACCTCCGCAATAGGTAACAATGTGTCTATCTGCGTCAGAGGCAATCTCATCAATATCAAGTTCGAGATAGCCGCGTGGCAGTGAAACGGCATTCGGTAGATGTTCCTCGTCGTAGTCCGGTTCGTCCCGAACATCTAAGAGGATGATTGCGTCTGTAGCCTCTGTGAGTTCGTCGGGCGATATGTGTCCAACGTTTGCTTTCGCTTCGGTAACTAATTGTTCAAGGGTTTTCAGTGGCATCGTTATCCTCCAAATTTTTTAATTATTGGTTATCTGGGCGAATTTTGAACGATGTTCAAAATTCGGTTTCTGTCACACCCGTACCTCACAGGGTAGGTTACATAAGGTTATAGCATAAGGCGAGTTGACGTGTCAACTCTTTTTCTTGGTTACAGACCGGATTATGACGATAATGAAATCGATTCTATAGGAAGAGGAGAAAAATGAAATTGCTTAAAAAGTCAGTTCAATCTGTGCTTGAGAAAGAACGGATCGGGAGTCCAGTGTTCCTACGGTGTGTCCTACAGGTAGCGGGTGATACAGCGAATCTGCTGCCATCGGCGGCAGAGGTGACTGCGCTCGCGAATGCGTGGATACCCTCTACACCGGCGCGCGTCTATGCACAGGGCGACGCAAGGGGGACACAGGTTACAATAGCGGTTCATTATGCCGGAGGGCAGATGGCACTTTTGAGTGTCAATCGGGTTGATGTTGAGACAGCAGTTGACATCATGTTGGTCGGGAACAAAGGCGTTATCTATCATGAAACACCGGTCGGTAGACACTACCAGAACGCGATCGCGCCGGAATTCGATGATACAGGCGAACTCACAGAAGCTATCACGCAATCGCTTGAAAGCGGTCAGCCTATAGTGTTGGGGGGTTGAACATGCAGCAACAAGACGGAAAATACGGTGTTCTTTTGCTCGGTGGACATCGGACACATCAAGAAAATTACGCAGCGAGTTTTGCCCAGGATGCACGTTGTCGATTGGTAGCATTCGCCGATGAACCAGACGCACCGACAGAACGAATTGAATTGGCACGTTCGCTGGCTGCATCAATGGATTTGCCATTCATAGACCTCGACGCAGCATTGGCACGCGAAGATGTGCATATTGTGAGTCTCTGTACAGATGTGGAACGCCGCGGACGTATAGGCGCAAAATGCGCGGAAGCGGGGAAGCACGTCTATCTTGATAAACCGATGGCACTCAACCCGGAAGGGACGAACAAGATTGTCGATGCCGTTGCAAAAAGCGGTGTACGAACCCAGATGTTTAGCAACATTCATAGTTCCTGGGCACGCACCGTGCAGCGAGCATTAGCAAGTGGGCATATAGGCAAACTTCAAGCGATTCATTGTGATGTACTTTTCTCCAAAGGCCATCCGGGCACTGCACCCGTCGGAGAAAAAAGAGTCCAAAACCCCACACTGGAACGTTATAGCTTCGTTGAAGCGAAACCTGAAATGTTTGATGTCGGAGTCTATGCAGTGTCTATGGTCAATTGGTTGACACAGAAACGCGTGCAGCGTGTTTTCGGTGGAACGGCAAATTATTTTTTCAAAGAGCATCGCGACTGTGGGCTTGAGGACTTCGGTGCTTTGGTCTTAACGTTAGAAGATGGAATTACAGCGACAATTGTGGGGGGACGCTACGGTTGGCAGAGTCACGCACAAGGCGGTGTTCGGAAAGTGCATCTCGTCGGCACCGAAGGGACTTTGACCTTTGATGCGTCGGCGAACCGATTGGAGGTATTTGCTGCTGAACCGGCATTTGAGCCACCGACACCGCATCCGCTGGATCCGATGGGGATGTGGAGTAGCACACAAGCAGAGATCAAGATGCAACCAAAGCAACAATGGATAGATGTCGGTAGCAGAGATGATGGACAGCGGGAATTCAGTGCGTTTATAGATTGTATTGAGAATGGTGTAGAGAGTGAGATGAACGCCGAATTTGCTGCGCATTCCGTGGAGATTATCTGTGCGGGGTATCGTTCCGCAGCGAGTGGGGAGGTTATTAATCTCAACTGACGCGAGGTACTCACAGGTTCCACGTTTACAGATTTTACTGTTTGAGGTTACACAGTGTTTTCTCAATGTGGGTTACCAGGTCCGAACCGCCTTTCTTTTTGGCGAGTCTCAAAGCCGTGCGAAGATCCTGTTTCGCCTCCTGAGCTTTGTCTAATTCTAATTTCGCCCCTGCCTTTAAGAGAGGGATTTGGGGATCATTGGGATTGAGACGCGCTGCTATGTCAAAGTCTTGTATAGCATCGGGGTATTGGCCGAGTTTTGCTTTGGCATGTCCGCGGTAGAAGTAAACGAAGTCAATTTCGGGGTTATCGTGTACTGCAAGGTCAAAGTCTTCTACGGCTTCAGTATATTGGCCAATGGCAGCCCTCGCGGTACCACGAGCCACGTAAACTTTGGCATCATCGGGGTTGTATTGTAGGGCAAGGTCAAAGTCTCGTATAGCCTCGGCATATTGACCGAGGGCCGACTTTAGACCACCGCGCATGAGATAGGTTTGGGCATCATCAGGTTTGTGCTGTATCACGATGTCAAAGTCTTGTATTGCCTCGGCATATTGATAAAGACTACCCTTAGCAAATCCGCGATTGTAATAGGCCTCGATAAGGTCAGGATTACGTTGTATGGCTTCATCAAAATCCGCGATCGCGGCTGCGCGTTCGCCCTGGGCGACCTTCACAGCCCCACGATTGTAATACGGGGCAGCATCATTGGGATTGAGATGTATTGCTGTGTCTAAATCTGCAATAGCGGCATCATGGTGACCGAGTTTCGTCTTCGCAGCCCCGCGATTACAGTAGGCATCAGCATAATCGGGATCACACCGGATGGCGGTGTCATAATCAGCGACAGCAGCAGCATATTCACCGAGCTCCCGTTTCGCGACCCCCCGATTGTTATA
>VYCT01000163.1:15582-24088 GCA_009843785.1 Candidatus Poribacteria bacterium
ATAGTCTTCAAGTGCCGCTGCGTGTTGACCGAGTCTACTCTTTGCAGCTCCGCGATTGTAGTACGTATCGGCTCTATCCGGATTGCGTTGTATAGCAAGGTCATAGTCTTCGACAGCTAAGGCATATTGATCGCAGTTAAACCTCGCAGTTCCCCGGTCAATGTAAACCTCAGTGTCATTCGGATTGCGTTGTATGGCTTCATCAAAATCCGCGATCGCGGCTGCGTATTGTCCGAGTTCAGCTTTGATTAATCCGCGATTATAATAAGCTATGACTTCATTGGGGCTGTGCTGTATAACAAAGTCATAGTCTTTTAGAGCCTCAGCATGCTGACCGAGAAAGAGTTTCGCAGCACCCCGGTCCATGTAAGCTTCGACGTAATTGGGTTTGTATCGTATCGCCTTATCGTAATCAGTGACAGCTTGGCGGTGTTGTTTAAGGTTGGTGTTAGCATTTCCGCGACTGTAGTAGGCTTCGGCAAGATCAGGTTTCCGGCGTATGGCGATGTCAAAGTCTTTTATAGCGTCGGCATATCGTCCGAGTTTCGCCTTGGCGAGGCCTCGGTTGTAGAAAGCGATAATACTATCCGGATTAGACCGGATTGCGCTGGTATAGGCATCAATGGCTTCCACGTAGCACTCCATCTCGTAGAGCGAATTGCCTTGTCGGAAGTAGACATCCATGGATGCTGGTTTGTGGTGGTGTGCCATTAACAAACTCCCCTTAAAGTGCTATTTTTCAGCACCTCCGATGTTTACGACTTGTGCTAATTAATCTTGTATTCATAGATTTTACTGGCTCATGTAAAAAGTACGTGCTATTTCTCTAACGAAGTCAGTAAATACGCGGGTTAAATTTTCCGTTCGCATTTAGTCTTGACATGAGCCATTTTACTTTATGCAAGAACTCGGCATCTGAGCAGTTGGGATTAGACCCCGGACGGCGTGCTTCAGCATTGGGAAATTGGTTTCTCTATCTTTCACAGAACTGAGCTGTCGTATCCGCGAAAATTTATAGGCGGTTCATGAACGAGATATAATCCGTCCCTATCCCCATTTCTCGCGAATCCATGTTATCATCCGTTGCTCTCGTTCTTCAACCTGATCTGCTCCCCAACCATACTCATTAATCGTTTGCGCGACATCGGCGGCACTGAAAAGTCCGGTCTGCCTATAGCAAGGTGCCTTATCTTCCGGATCCTTATTCCCCAGCTTTGAATTTAGGCCTGGTGGTAAAAGTAAACTGCCATGAGTCTATTTTTGAGCTTATCCAACCACGAAACGTCAAGGCCTCTATCATTAAGAGTCTCAAAAACCGTATGGACAGATGCCTCATTGGTAATTTGGTAAAAGATGAAATGTAGTTGATTCTGGACAATTGTCAACAGTTCCATCGGATAGTTCCACTTATCAACGAAAGATTTGCACTCGTGGATCGCATTTAACAACGTCTTATCTGCAAGTGTCTGTGCATCTGAAACAGCTGGAGCATCTCCGTATCTGAGGTAGTTGGCACAGTAGTTGCTACTATCATGGTTCGTCTGTAGCAGGATTAGAGCTAAATCATCGCCCTTGACAAGAAGTCTTTGGAGATCTCGCGCGTCGTCGGGCTGCGAACATGCCAATTTCCGCTCAATGGCCTTCAGAAGCAGCACAAGTGTAGTGAGGCGTTGCTGGCCATCTACAATGTCTATGACACTATGCAGCTTAGGTCCGATTACCCTCTTATCACTACACAATCCCACTACCGTTGCCATAAAATGGAAACCTTAGCGGCTAATGCTTTTTGAGCAATCTGTTCAACAGTTTGGGCAGGAGCTACGGTTGTTAGGCAGAATAGAAGAAAAGCAAAAGTTGCGATATGCGATATTGTGATTGAAAATTGTTCGGATATAGATATATTGTGAGATTTCACTGGGACCCCTTTCGCTTTTATTGATAATGGAAAACCACGGTTAAGGTTTCCAACCGTAAGATCTAAAACCGAGTTTATAGATAGGTCCGAAGCCGATGCGTAAGCCGTAAGTAACTGCGTGGGGATTCTTAGCAAGAAGACGATCTGTGGCGACCAAATCCTCATCATCGATTTCATAGTTCCCAGTTTCAATATCAACTACAAATTGTGTTGAGATTCAAGTTCATCCCTCAAAAACTGATAGATTTCTTCACCGCGGGCAGCGATGATTTCGGAGGTGTCATCAGAATATAGCATAGCGATTCTCCCTATGGCAGTGGAGCAATCGTTACATCGCCATCTGGCACAACATCCAAAGTCAGACGACTTCCGCGAAGCAACGACATACCGATCAACGGTTGCTTGTCTGTTTGCAGAACTTCAATATCGCGTTCTTTGCCGTGCCAAATCACTTTTGCAAGATACAAGTTGAGAAATACTGCCCTTCCGTGAGCAATAATTGTGCGCCGGGTACCAATCCGTGGGAGCTTTAAATAGTCAATCAAAAACTCTGGTAGTGTTAGATAATCTGTAAATCCGGTATCAAGGGTTGCCTCAATTTTCTCGCGTTGATTTAAGCCGATCACTTCCACTTCAATGATGGCCACACGTTCGTCTTTAATTTTCCCTGTTATCATTATCGTATTCCACATTATATTCCAGGAAGCTAAAGCCGATACCGTGGGTGGCCGGGTATCCGATTCGCACACCGTAAGTCATAGCCTTTGGATTCTTGGCAAGCAGACGTTTTGTAGCTTCCAAATCCTCATCGGCGATTTCGTAGGCCCCTGTTTCAATGTCAAGCACAAGGAACATACCTTTGTGTTTTGGATCAACTTTATCACGGATTTGCGTCTGATAGATCTCTTCACCACGGGCCCCAATTTCTTCAGCAGTCCAATCAGAATATGGCATGGTAATTCTCCTTCTAAAATGTTATTGTGGAACATTGCATTGTATTCATTAACACATTATAACGCAAAATTGCGTCGCCTGCTAATACAGCATTTTTCTTATTATCCTCTAACACCTATCGCTTCAAGTTGGGCAATCTGTTTGACCCACGATTCTCGGATTTCTGGAGAGTAGTCACCGGGGAGTAGCGATTTACGTGTGCAGTTGAGAAGTGCTTGTAAGGTTTGGTACTGTCTTATGGGTCCGATATTGGGAAGGATTCGATCTTCGGCGACAGCAATAATTTCATCTAATGTGAGTTCACCTGTTGATTGTGAATTAGTCTTGAGAAGACTGGCAGCTTCAAGATCAGATCGTAGCGATGCGAAACTCGCTGCAGAATAGTCCTCAGTTACCTTTAGAAGCCGCTCGGCTTCCGCCTCAGAAAGGGAAGCGGCGCAAACTTTTCCAATAGTCCAGCGAAGGAAAGCCTCTCGGTCTTCACCACTTGGATCAAGCACCGGAACCACTATATCTCCAACTCTACCTTCCCGCCGTAGGTCAGGTGAGAGGTTGTAGATACGCGCAGTCATCAGAAGCCATGTGATGTTGCCACGCAGCTGCGGGTCGGACATCATCGCCTGTACCTTTCCTGTCAAACGTCGTTCTGTGCTGTGTGCGTCCCTCCCGACACCGCCGAATTGCGTATCGGCTTCATCAACGAAGATCAACACCTTCACGAGTGCCATCAGCAATCGTCGAAGCCGTTCAAAGATAACATCTGTCTGTCCGAACCACATACTCCGAATGTTCTTGAGAACGAGGACAGGGATATCGAGTTCCCCCGCGAGTCCTTCAAAAATAAAAGTTTTTCCGCTGCCGATGGGACCACAAACGCTCATTCCGGGGATGGCATCGGGACCGGTTGAAGTAATACGCGGGATCAGCTGCGTCTTGAGAAAATCTACCAGATTTTGGTTACCAACGATGTCTTTTAAACTGTGGGCAGGTTTTTTGAACTCTACAACATCTTCACCCAACTGTGCTTGGATAAATTCAGACACTTTCTCAATAACATCCTCGGGTTGAAGTTTTTCACCGGAGTAGCAGGAAGAGAGCAACATCTGGCGGAGTGCTTGTAATGATAACCCCGCAGTGAGCATGGCAAGTTGTGCTTGTGAACCCCAAAGGTTCAAAGGCTTTTCTATGAGTTTTGGCGTGTTATTAAACCATGAAATAAAGTGCTGGCGTTCTGCCATCCCCGGTGCTGGAATTTCAACGGTAACGACCTGCGGCAACCTAATAATTCGAGAGTTCACGAGACTCGGAGATTCCGCGATAAAGATGACGGTATCGTTGCCGTTCATGAAATTAGAATCGGAGATCCAGTCTTGAACGATGCTAACGCGGTGTCTATCTGGAAGTGACAAACTCCGAATTTCACCTTCCGGGAGCAACATATCCGTCGCTTCTATCAGGATGATCAGTTTTTCGGGTAGCAGTTTTTCGCCTTGTGCGTTTGTGCTTCGGGAGAGCAGGCAAAACTGCCGAAGGAGCTCAAGTGCCAACGTCGGGCTGCCGATAGCATCGTTCATGTACTGCGTAAAAGACACATGGGCTGCCTCTGTTGCAGCCTCAAGTGAGCCGAAAGACGCGCCTTGCGATGCCTCGCCTAACCGCGAAGAACGCGATGGACTGGCAGTCGCATTTATATCAAGGTCCGCCTCGGCTGTCCCTCGCCATAGATTGAACGCTTGTTTAACTTTCTCGCGCTCAGACTCCTGTGCGAATCTTATGGGTCCATTGAGTTCATAAACAATTAGAATGAACCCCGGAATGTCCCAACTACGGCTTAAAAAGGGGACGAGTGGAATATAATCCGTGTTGTTCTCTTCGCGTATAAAGAAGAGATCGTGGATATTTCCAGACAGGACAAGACTACGAGACGTGCCTGAATTAATGAGCATTCCGGCTTCCGTCCGGAATGAATAGGTTGGGCTTTTAACGGCTATGAGGTGTCGCCCCCTTCTGTTTTAGAGACCAAACCTGTTAGAGTAATGCTTTAGAGCGGCAGCTCAGAATCTGAATCCTCTGTCTTCTTAGCGGGTTCTGTCTCCGTTTTTGTGTCCGTCTGCTGTGCGCCGAAAATCAATGCATCAAATTCGTCGGAGGCGTTGGATGAGCGCGCTGCGGCGAGGAATTCCTCCTCTTCGCTTTTTGAGTCGGTGCCAGCCAATTCCTGTGCGACTTTTGAACGTCCTTTCGCTTTCTCCCGGATTTCTCGCATCCGTGACAATTCAGCGGAAGTTCCGTCCATACTGATGCCGGAAAGCATATCGGCGATTTCTTCTTGCTCGCGTGCGGTGATTAGATCGGCAACCGCCTCAGACTGCTCGCTCTTAATCTTATCTAAATCGCGATGGAGGCTAGTAATCTGGATTTTATGGGAATCAATATCCGCTTGCGCATTTTCGATCTCACCTTCGAGCTCATCAATGCGTCCCTCTTTCTCTTGTAGATTGGAATTGAACTCTTGGTAAGCCGTAACGCATCGGGTGTATTCGCCGTGTTGCTTGACTTCTTCTGCTGCCATCCCCTCGTTTTGCAAATCAGCAGCCGTCTGTTGTGCCTTGGCAATTGCACCGGCTTTGAGTTCTTCCAAATTTTCGACTTCGTCGGTAAGACTCTTTACCTGGGACCTTTTCTGCTCAACAAGGGCAATAAGTTGACCGATTGCTTGCTTATAACGTTGGATGTTCCCTTTCTTATCGCTGATGATGTCTTCATAAGCCCCTCTAACGGCTTCAGGGTTTTCCATCATCCGATCCGCCGTTTCGTGGGCGCGCCCCGTCAGCGTATACCAGATAGCCTTGAAAAATCGTGTAAATCCGTTTGCCATTTCAGTTTCTCCTGTTGCGTCATGTCTTATAAGTGCGACCTTACTGTATGGGTTTGCGAGTTGTACCAATGTGACTTTGCACGGTTTTGATCCGCGCCGCAAAACTTATCACATCGTATTTTAACATATTTTTCCTTAAACTGCAAGAAAATTTTACAGAAGCGCAGAAGTGTTGCGTTTTCGGCAATTAGTTGTCAGTCATCAGAATTCGGTTGTTGGAACCAGGATTTATAGAATTCAGGGGTTTTCAGGATCATCGGAGCACATAAAATTAAAGATGCTACGAACCCGTGAACGATTTCATATCCCAGAGCAAAACGGTGCCATCAAAACTCCCACTCGCTAAGAGCGTGCCGTCCGGTGAAAAAGCAATATCTTGAACGTCTGTAGAATGTGCCCAGAAGGTGTGAATGTGTTCACCGGTAGCAACTTCCCATATCCGAATAGGTGCTTTGTCCAGCCCTCGACACCACCAAGCTCCAGAGACAAGATATCGTCCACAAGGCGAAAATGCCAGTGCCCACGGACGAATAGTCCCTTGAGATGGAAGTATGATCATCTGTGTTTCTAACGTTGCTGTGTCCCACAATCGGATTTCGTTGGTTAACCCAGCAGCGAGCCAGGTACCGAGACCGCCAGCAATCAGGGTGCCACAAGGCGAAAACACGATGGACTCGATGTGTTGGTGGCTCTTCCATTGTAGGTTTCCACCGTTGATGACTCGCTCGATTTCCTCGGGTTCACCTCTATACCCGGTAGCATCTTCTAAAGTGTCTGGTAAAGGGAGTGGGGTGATTTGTTCCCCTGTTTCAACGTTCCAGAGTCGAACCGTCCCGTCCCTGGAAGAAGTGACAAATAATTTTCCATCGGGGTGGAACGCGATGTCTACGACCGACCCTGTTTGTTCCGTGAGTGAGTACCGTTTCTCCCAAAGTGCAACATCCCATACATAGGCCTCATTTGCTCCAGCACTGACAAGGTATTTTCCTGTAGGTGAGAACGCCAACGTGATTCTATGTCCATGCTTCTCATGTTCGGTGAGTTCCGCAATTAGGGTTTCAGACGGGATATGCCAGATTTCGATGTTCGCATCGCTCGTATCGACCGCCAGCAGTTCCTCACACGGAGAGAGTGTCATACCTTTTTGAAAAAAAGAGGTGCGCCCAGTTAGGGGTGGGAATATCCGCTGCGTTTCCCTGCTCGCAACATTCCAGAACACTTTGCCGGTTGTTCCCCAATGGTTACTGATCAATGTGCTGCCGTTCTGCAAAAATACGACTGACTCAGCAGTGCTTTTAAATCGAGAAAATAACGTCACTGCGGAAGGGGTTCCTTCTTTCCAAATTTGAACATCACCCCGTGTACTACAGATTGCGAATTGCGTTCCATCGCTTGAAAAACGTGAGGCGCGGCCTGTGTATTCTGCAGTTTCAAAGACATCTAACCTTTCACCCTTTGACGCATCCCAAATCACTATCTTCTTTCCGTGAACGTCGGCAATTCGCAACGTTTCATCAGCTGTATAAGCCAGCCTCACTCGATTTCCTTCATAAGTAGTTGGCATCATTGCAAGGGATTCATTCTGAATATTCCACATCTGAACTGTGGCACCAAGGCTGGCACTAGCAAGATACTGTCCACAAGGAGAAAAAAGAAGGGTATGCACGGGTGCGGTATGCCCCGTAAGCTGCGTAACGTCTTTACCCGTATTTAGGTCTGAAATTGTAACCGTGTCCGGGGAAGACA
Source organism: Candidatus Poribacteria bacterium (assembly GCA_009843785.1). Classification (GTDB taxonomy): domain Bacteria; phylum Poribacteria; class WGA-4E; order WGA-4E; family WGA-3G; genus WGA-3G. Next base: position 23,076 of record VYCT01000163.1, read on the forward strand.
CGAACGCAAATAGATTGCTATCGGGCGAAAAAGCGATGGGAAAACTCCTGTCATAGTCTGCATCTTTTTTTCTATAGCCATCTGATCTCGGATTTTCAACGGTAACACTCGTAATAGATGTTTCGCTGTCTGTACGCCAAGCATAGACGGCACTGTGTCCAAAACCAGACGCAGCGAGATATTCCCCATCCGGCGAAAAATGGACGTGCGAAACACTGTCTCGCCACCGTCGCTCACTTCTTTCCCAGTCTATTTTGGTAACGCACTGCCCGTTTTGTGTGTTCCATACTTTAACTATGCCATCCTGATCGCCAGTGGCGATCCATCGCATATCATGTGAGAAGGTAGCAACATTGAACATCCCGCGTTCGGTGCCCCACAATGCGCGGGGAGTCATTGTTGCCGTGTCATATATCCAGAACCCGATTTTGGTTGCAACAGTGAAATACGAGCCGTCAGGTGAAAATTCTACATCCAGTGGCAATCCTTGTCCGAGCCTGCCAATCGCGCCTTCAGGAAGTTCCCACGTTGCTACATCTGTATCTTCAATCGGTCTCAGTGCGGGGATCGTGGTGCGCCTATTTTCCATAAAAATGTCTCCTGTCAGTGCCCGAAGGCTTTGAAAGTTTAGGTGTCTCGCGTCAAAATCCGCGTGTGTCGTGTTGAAAATTGTTAAGATCAAAGGGGATAAGCGTGTGGCAATTGATAAAGAAAGGGCACGAAAATTATAATGATTCGCGAAATCAACGATCCTAATTATACAGTACATATCTATTATTTGTCAACACCTTTATTAGATGTTTCGCTGCCTGCTAACAACTGAATATCCTTAACGCAAACTCAGAGCCATTCAATTTTAAGAAATTATTGGATTTCACGTCTCTTTTACAGGATCCGGTGCGGTTCCAAGCCGCACCATAAGTGTCAATTTAGGGATATTTTGCGATATTTGGTGCGCCCCGATCATAGATGCTGCAGAAACACCCTATCAAAAACCCCCTACGGGGAAACCT
>VYCT01000364.1:0-18577 GCA_009843785.1 Candidatus Poribacteria bacterium
AAAGATACCAAAAACAGGTTTTTTGTGCCAAAAAGATACCAAATGGTATCTTTTTTAGCTTTTTGGTAATTTTCTGATTTGCGCCGTAAACCCAGTCACTGTATAGGTTTGTGGACGTTTTTTGTGTCATTTCTCGCTGGGAAAAAAAGATACCAAGGCAATGTAATATTTGGGTTGTTTCGGGTTTTATGCGAGATATTTTCTAACTTGTTTTTAGTATAGTATAATTATACTATATTTTTACGCGGGTGTCAAATTTTTTTAGTGCGTAAGTAGAGCTATTTAAGTTTAGGCGTTTTAGATGCTTGGGTCGGAAGATCGCGAGTAAAACTCGCTCCTACAACACGGAGGTGACAAGATTTTGCGTAAAACATGGATTTGTGGTATACTATTGCAGAACCGAAAGCATTTTGCTATTTGCAGTGAACTTGGAGGAAAATTGCATGCATACACCACCAGAAAGAAAGTGGGATGGGACGGTTGTCCGCTATCCGGATCCGGCGATTGAGGTACTGGATTCCCGTTTTGGAACATATAAGATTGGCAACTCCGTTGTCGAACGTCTGTGGACAGGGTCGCGCTGGGCAGAGGGGCCTGTCTGGTTCGGTGATGGCGGGTATCTGCTTTGGAGCGATATTCCGAATAACCGGATTCTGAAATGGGAGGAATCTACAGGTCAGGTCAGTACCTATCGACAACCGTCAAACTATAGTAACGGGCATACCCGCGATCGGCAGGGAAGGCTCATCAGTTGTGAGCACGGTGCCCGGCGCGTCACACGCACAGAATATGACGGAACAATTACTGTGCTGATGGCCAATTTTGACGGTAAACCGCTCAACGCCCCGAACGATGTCGCGGTGCATCCTGATGGTGGTATCTGGTTTACCGATCCGGGATACGGTATTATGCTCAACTACGAAGGGCATATCGCCGAGTTTGAGTTGCCGACCTGCGTTTATCGTCTCAACCCTGATACAGGGGAAGCAACTGTCGCGACGGAGGAACTCGAGAAACCAAACGGTATCTGCTTTTCGCCCGACTATGATAAACTCTATATCGTTGATACCGGTGTTACGCATACAGACGGAACGCCGCGGTATATCTATGTCTACGATGTCATAGACGGCGATCGATTGGGCAAACAAGAGGTATTCTGCGATATGGCTCCCGGCATTGCTGATGGTATTCGGTGTGATGTTGATGGTAATCTGTGGGCGAGTGCTGGTTGGGTTGGTGATGGCTACGACGGCGTGCATGTCTTTGCCCCTGACGGCACAATTATTGGCAAAATCCATCTTCCTGAAATCTGTGCAAATCTCTGTTTCGGTGGCGTGAAACGGAATCGGCTGTTTATGATGGGTAGTCAATCGCTCTATTCGGTTTATGTGGAAGCACAAGGTGTGCCGTTGTTTTAATTTGTTAGTGGAGTGGTGGCGTTGATGAGCACGTTAGAACATATTGACTGCCCTATATGTGAACAGAACATGGCAGAACCGCTTTTTGATAAAGACGCCCTATCGGTGGTTATCTGCAAGCACTGCCGGTTGCGGTATGTGAGTCCGAGAGTGAACCGTCAGACGCTTGAGGCGGAATACAGCGAGACTTATTATCCTCCAGACAAAGTAGAACGCATCCGTACGGATAGTATGGAATGGTTGCAGATGACCGAACGCCTCACAGAGTTGACGGAACAACATCCAAGCAAAGGACGACTGTTAGATGTAGGGTGTGGCATCGGTACTTTTCTCCATCTATCTCGTGAACACGGGTGGGAACCGTACGGGATTGATCCGTCCAAGAGTGGGAGTGCGTTTGCACAGGAAAAGTATAAACTTGATGTGCGGTGCGCGGATATCTTTGAAGCAGATTTTCCGTCTGCGTCCTTTGACGCGATTGTGCTTTACCATGTGTTAGAACATATTTCTGAATTAAATCCGTTCCTGAGTGAGTTACGCCGAGTTTTGAAACCGAAGATAGGCACTTTAGTTATTGAAGTGCCGAATGGTGAAAGTCTACAGAGTCGGCTTCAGAAAGCAGATTGGCCGTACGTCCATCCACACGATCATCTCTACTATTTTTCAGCACATTCGTTGCCGAAGTTGCTTCAGAAGCACGGGTTTGATGAAGTTAGGTTGGGTAAACCGAAGCGCGTGAGTCCAACAACAGGTCTCCGTTTCGTGCTCCGTCAAGCGGCAACTGCCACGTTAGTTCGGTTTCATTTAGGTACAGTGATTCGGGTGTATGCGAGTTAGTATACGTTCCCTACGATGCTGGTGCTTGATAAGTGAATGTTTGAATGACATCGTTCATGAGGAGCCGCTGCGCGATGGTCTCAATAACTTCAGCGTTTAAGGCACCGGTTAGCCAGTACTTATGTCCGGTACGGACGGTGGTGACACCGGCGATGCCTAAATCATTGATGCCTTTGACGGTGCTATCGCCAACTGCGTCGGTAACGCCGGGTTTGAATTGTACTTCAAGCGTCCAACCTTTTGCGGTGTCATTTTGCGTAGCAAAGGTGTATGTTTGTGTGATCGGATCGGCGAGGAGTTCTGCGCCGATTCGGTCAATACTTTGTGTGTCAAGGGAGCCTTCAATCCAATAGACTGTGGCTGTACGGATAGAATCAACATCACTGATACCAAGGTCAGCAATATCTTCAAGAATGCTCTGCCCAATGGTATCGGGGACTTCAGGTTTATAGTAGACTTCAATTTTCCAGTTTTTCATATTTTTAATTATGGGCCCATCTGGTCACTTTTTCTCCGTTGTCAAAAAAGTGGTTTTAGGTTAAGTTAGGAATGTGTCCGAACCGAAGGCAGTATAGAACTTACGGAAATTCAGCCAACATTGGACGTTTAGACGCAAAAAACAATGTTTTCCATATTTTTACCCCGTAAATCCCCTTATCAGGGGGACTTTAAGACGGAATAGGTAAGTCTTAACTATGAAAATGTCAACATTAAACATTCTTGTTTTCGGGGCACACCCCGATGATTGTGATATTAAAGCGGGTGGTGTTGCTGCTTTGTATGGGCAACAGGGACACCGTGTTAAGTTTGTCTCCGTTACAAACGGTGATGCTGGACACCACGAAATGGGTGGCGGTCCGTTGGCGCAGCGACGCTACGCAGAAGCACAAGCCGCTGCTGAAGCTATCGGAAACCTTGAATACGAGCTGCTCGATAATCACGACGGCGAACTGATGCCGACGTTGGAAAACCGTTATCAGATTATCCGCACAATTCGTGAGTTCCGTCCAGATTTGATCATGACGCACCGTCCTAACGATTACCATCCAGATCATCGGTATACGTCAACGTTGGTACAAGATGCGGCGTATATGGTTACCGTTCCGAATATCTGTGCGCTCACGCCACATCTGAAGAAAAATCCTGTTATTGTCTATTTGAGTGACGGTTTTATGAAGCCCTACCCGTTCACGCCAGATGTTGTTGTCAGTATCGACACTGTCGTTGAACAAAAGATTGACATGCTTCACTGCCACGTATCACAGTTCTATGAATGGCTTCCTTACAATAGTGGCACCTTGGACGCTGTTCCGACTGATGCTTCGGCACGGCGTGCCTGGCTCAGTGAACGGCTCTTAAATCGTTTTCGCGCGACAGCCGAAAAGTATCGCGATTTGCTCATAGTACTCTATGGCGAAGAAGTAGGCAGACAAATCGAGTATGCTGAAGCGTTTGAAGGCTGCGAATACGGGGCATCACTGACAGGAGAAAATATACCTATCCTCTTTCCATTTTTCCAATAAGGAGTTTTGTCTTAAATACATGCCAACAGAACAAGCCAGTGCCAAGACGCTTATGTATATTGTCTGCGTTATTGGTCTCATCTTTGCGATTGTTATGGTTATCCTCTTTTTCAACGCTGCACCTGCGCGCTCTAATATTGAGGTGCATCGCGGTTCAGAGGAAGCGGTTGAGTGTCTGAAATGCCATTTAAGGGGCGATGAAAAATCACCAACGATGCCACATCTGAATCTTGGTAGGTGCAACCTCTGCCACGGACTATCGAAGGAGGCGAAACAAGAATAATTCGGTGCGGTTTCAAATGGGGTCTACCTTGGTTTGAGATCGGAGTCTCGCTTTAATTCCTACCCAGGTGATATTGTCTTCTGCTTCGCTTATGACCTGAAGACATTCAAACTGATTCGCTTCTAAAACCGATTGAACTTGTGCGAGTTCAGTCTCCAGAATACCAGAAAAGATGACGATTCCTGCGGGGTGTAGTCTCGGTGCGCAATCCGGAATGATCGGAAGGATCACTTTTGTTAAGATATTGCCGATGATGAGATGGTATTTACTGTCTCTATCTTTGAGTCCATCATTTTGAGATAAGCACACCCGTGATGTTACAGCATTTGTCTGGAAATTCGCTGCTGCGACAGGGATTGCTGTCGGATCGATTTCAATTGCGTCAACCCGTTTCGCCCCTAATTTGATAGCGGCAATTGTTAAGATACCGGAACCCGTTCCTATGTCGGCAATGTGGTGGCAGGGTTCGACAGTATGTTCTAACAATTCGAGGGAGAGCCGGGTGGTAGGGTGGTGCCCTGTGCCGAACGCCATGCCCGGGTCAAGTTGGATTAAAATGTCTGTTTCGTTGTGAGGGGAATCGTGCCACGAGGGTACGATGAAAATCCGTTCTCCGACACGTTGCAGTGGGAAGGCTGCTTTCCAGGCTTCTGCCCATTTCTCAGATTTGACGTGTTTTAAGTCAATCGTAGCCGGGTCTGTCTGAATCTCCCACGTTGGAAGTTCTGCGAGAAAGTTTCGGAGCTTTTGGATTCGGGTCCCGACCCTATCGTCTAACGGATAGTAGGCAATGAGCTGTACGTTCTGCGTATCGCTCTCCTTGAATTCAACACCGGTTGCACTCATCTCAAAGAGACAGTTCGCGACAGCCTCGGCGGCATCGTATGAGGTAGTTACCGTAATTTTTGCCCAATCCATTTTCAGGTCCACACGTGTATGCGCTGATGGCACTTGAACTGTTCTCTATTAGGATTCTTCGTCGTCATGCCGGCCGAGCAATTTGTCCCAAAAGCCGTGTTCATGGTGGTAAGATTCGCCCCGCAGTTTCGCGAACTCTTCTAACTTCCTTCGCTGTTCCTCATTCAGCTGTTTTGGAGTCTCAATTTCGACTTCAACCACCAAGTCGCCTGAATAAGAGCGTCTGTAATGAGGGACTCCTTTATTCGGGATACGCAGTCGTGCGCCGTATTGTGTACCGGGTGGAATATTGAGTGCTTCGCGTCCATCAACGCCTTGAACTTCGATTTTTCCACCGAGTGCGGCTTGGACGAACGAAATTTTGGCGGATGTAATGAGATCGTTTCGGTCGCGTTCAAAACGTTCATGGGGTGTAACATTGATCACAACAAATAGGTCGCCTGGAGGTGCGCCGTTGGTCCCCGCTTCACCTTCACCGGTTAATCGGTATTTAAAACCGGTATCAACGCCTTTATCCACATTAAACTTAATCTCTTGTGTATTTCGGACACGCCCTTTTCCGCCACAGGGTGGACACGGTTCTTGAATGATTTCACCTTCGCCTCGGCATTGCGGGCAGGTACGGGACATTGTAAAGAAGCCTTGGGATTGGCTGACTTGACCTCTGCCGTAGCATTGGGGGCACGTTATCACTCGCGTCCCTTTCTTTGCGCCGCTGCCACTGCATTCGGTGCAGGTTTCAACGCGTGGCACCTGAATTGTGGTCTCTTTACCGTGGATAATATCTTCGAGCGTTACTTCAAGGTTGTATTGTAAACTGCGTCCGCGTTGCGGCCCCCGTTGCCTGCCCCCGAGTCCGCCGAAGATGTCCCCAAAGACATCGCTGAAAATATCGTCTAAATTCACACCGAACCCACCAAAATCGCTGCCCATGCCCTCGAGTCCCGCATGACCGAATCTATCGTACTGCTGCCGTTTCTCAGTGTCGCGGAGGACTTCATAAGCCTCTGTGGCTTCCTTAAATTTATCTTCGGCTTCTTTATCGCCAGGGTTTTTATCTGGATGAAATTGGATGGCAAGTTTGCGATAAGCCTTTTTTATCTCCTCATCGTCGGCATCGCGATTGACCTCCAAAACCTCATAGTAGTCGCGTTTTTGCATGATAGACTCCCTTTTTCCCCCTATTCAGCAGCATCAGTTTCATCGGTATCATCTGCGGTATCACTTGATGTTTCTTCCACTTTCGCCGGTCCCTGTGAAACGACTACTTGCGAGGCGCGTAGTACACGGGTATGTAACATATAACCGCGCCGGAATTCTTCAATTACTTTTCCGTCCGGCACGTCATCTGATGGGGTAACAAGGAGTGCCTCATGCTGATTTGGATCAAATGTTTCACCAACTGCTACGATTGGTGCCAATCCGTGGGTTTTGAGCGCATCCAATAACTGTTTGTGAACCAGTTGTACACCCTCATTAAAGGTTGTGAACGCTGGTGAGACAGTGCTTTCTTCAACTCTCTCAGTCACACTTTTAATAGCGGCTTCCAAACTATCCAAGACCGGTACCATTCCCTCAAGGATTCCTTCGTTGGCGAACTTGAGTTGCCGCTGATAATCAGTTTGCAAGCGTTTTTTAGTGTTCTCAGCTTCCGCCGCTGTACGTAGCAGGCGATCGCGTTCGGCTTTATATTCTTCATGAACTGCTTGCACGGCAGTCTCTACCTCTTTATCAATCTCAGCCTGCAATAGTTCTTCACGTTCTGTTTCGTATTGATCACGCACGCGTTGGACAATAGCCTCTACCTCTTCCTTAACCTGCGCTGTAAGGTTGGTAGCGGTTTCCTCTACAGGAGAGATACGTTCTTCGATCTCTTGTTTGACTTCTGATTTGATGGTATCAAGAGCCACCTCCGCGATTTCCCGCATGCGCGTGACAAGTGTTTTTTCTTTTCCGTCTTTATTGTCAGTAGAACTGTTATCTGAAGATTCTTCTACTTCTGCTTCTATTTTTATCTGTTTAACTTCAGCCATTATGAAGTCCCTTTATTTTTAAAATGCGTGTTTGAAAAGCACGCGTAAAACTATATTCTAACCGTGAACAGCGTTGGCGAAATCTTTCATTAATTCAAAGGAGCCATTTTTTTCGAGTACATTGCCTGTGACGATGAAATCGGCACCTGCTTTCACTTTTTCTGCAGCGATTTTCGGTGTCCGAATGCCGCCACCGACGATTAATGGAATGTTGATCTGGTTTTTCACAGCGGCGATCATCTCGTCTGGAACAGGCTGCGCTGCCCCGCTTCCAGCCTCCAAATACACCATCTGCATGCCGAGATATTCCGCAGCCAATGCGTGTGGCCCCGCGATATCCGGTTTATCCCGTGGAATAGGTGCCGTCCCGCTCATAAATTCGACAGCGGTTTTGTTGCCACCCTCAATAAGCATATAGCCGGTAGGGATAGGTTTAAGGGCATAGCGCTGTATCCAAGGTGCTGCCTTAACTTGTTCGCCAATGAGATAGTTCGGGTTGCGCCCACTAATCAGACTGATATAGAGAATAGCGTCTGCGTATGGCGTAAGATGCATTGAATCACCGGGGAAAAGCACGATAGGAAGTTCTGTCTCCTGCTTGAGTGCCTTCGCAATTGGATGCAAATCGTTTGTTAAAAAGCTGCCGCCCAACAAAATAGCATCTGCGCCGGCCTGCTCGACCTCCACTGCGAGTTTGGTACATTTATCGACTTCGCACTGCTCCGGATCGATTAAAACAAAATACCCAGCGTTATGCTTTTTCAGCACCTCATTAAAGTAGTGGAGAACCGAATTTGATCTCAAATGCGATGTGTCCTTTTCATCTAATCGTTAAATTTTGGCTTGCAAACTGGCATTTTCTTTAAGGGTTTGCGCGCCGCCGACTCTTTTAGAATTGTACCATATTTTCGGTGATTTGTCAAATGCGACACTGTCGCGCCACCTCATAGAGAAGCACGCCTGCTGCGACACCTACATTGAGGGATGATTGTCCAGATGCCATCGGAATACGAACGAGTTCTGTACAGGAGACTTGCGTTTCAGCAGACAAGCCCATATTTTCATTGCCAACAACAACAGCGGTAGGCAGTGAGAACTTTGTAGCGTATAACTCTTTTTCTGCATTGGCTGTTCCGCCTAATACACGCCAACCGGATAGACGTAGTGCCTCAATCGCGGCAGGGATATCTGTTGCATAGTACAACGGTAAACGTCCAACTGCGCCTCGTGATGCCCGCACACAGTTTTTATGAAATGGGCTCGCGCCTATATGACTCAGCAGGACGGCAGATACGCCGACTGCATCTGCTGTCCGCAATGTCATCCCTAAATTGTCTGGGTTTGCGATGTTCTCAGCGATGAGTATTGTACATCCCGGACTAAAGTGAAAATTGGGTTTACCTGATTCTGACAAAAAGTGCCGAAAGTTAAAGTATGCCGATGCGATAACTGATGGTACCGGACGGGTTGTAGTGACTGACCCCATCACACCATCGTTAACTTGGTAACAGGAAATATTATCGGCAGCTGCTCGCTTTAAGAGGCTTTGCCCCTCCGATGTTTCAAAGAGGACAGTGGTATAAAGGATTCTCTCAATAGGGAGTCCGTCTCTAACCGCCCGTTCTACCATCAGGTCTCCTTCGACAACAAATTGCGAATATTCAAGTTTGCCCTTCAAGGTGGCTAATTTACGCATCTCTGCGGCAACCGCATCTTTGCGTTTAGAAATAGTTCGCTGCTCTACTACAGCACCACTCCCGCGTTTCATACCGCGATAAAATCTGCCATCATCCGTATGAACAAATTCACCTTCTAAGACATCCTGTATTCCGTTGTCCATCCACTTTTCTGTTAGGTGGAATATTCCGGAGCATCGTCTTGGAAAAGCCAAGAGCAGTTCTCTTAGGCCTCGTTCGGTTATGGCAGTAAGATAGACTTGATAATCCGTATCAAAAGTGTCGCCTGGTGTCATCAGTAAGACTCCATCGACCTTCTGCCAACCTGTGGTAAGTACCTGATAATTTTGGTGCCATTCACCTGTTTTAGAAAAGGCGTGGTACGCCTGTTTAAAGCGCGAGACGACCGTAGCATCCGAATTTTCTCTTTCTAAGAAAGCGATGACTTTATCGTAGTTTATCATAGAAAGGTTCCGAGATAGATTGCGCCGAGTCCGACAAAAATATCCCATTTCATCCAACGTTGGATGGCGGCACAGCTTTCTTTGGAAGCATCACGTAACAGGCGGATTGCACATCCGATAAGGACCAAATCGACCCCGAGTACAACTGCCAACAGATAATGCCATGAATACCCTCTAAATAGGTAGGGGATAGGACTGAATAGAATAACCAACGCCATGAAACCGATAGCTGTCTTTACAGCGAGTTGTGGGTTAAGGATCGCGAGTGTTTTCACACTGTTTTTCGAGTCGCCTTCTGTATCTTCCAAGTCTTTGATAATTTCCCGCGCCGTTGTGAACAGGAACGCAAAGATTGCTGGCATCAGTGTGCCTTGCACCGAATCTATCGCGACGCCACCAGAGATAAAGGTTAAACTGGTTAAACTGCTTACGACTAAATTGCCGACAAATGGTATACGTTTCAGCCAGAGTGCGTAACTCGCGAGCGCGACGAACACGAGAATTGCAATTGCTGTTGCGTTTCTATTAATAAGTGTCCCTAAATAGATACCGATAACCACAAGGATCATTGCGAAAATCAGGGCATCTATGCGCCGAATGCGTCCAGAGGGTAGCGGTCGTTGTGGACGATTAATTTGGTCAATGTTATAATCGCAATAATCGTTTATGGCGTTCCCCGCAGAAAGCATGATGAATGCGGCGATAGAAACCAACCACAGCCGAATGTCAACAAGATTTTCGATGGTGCCTTGGCTGGCGAACATCGCACCGAGCCATGCAGAGATAAAAGCGATAATTCCGTTAAGAGGGCGCGCCAACTCAAGATACGCGAACAGCGTTTTCATTTCCGAGATTTTGACTCCCAATCTATTAGGGTAGATTTCAGAATTAATTGGACACTTTGGCAAGGTTGGAAAACTTCTCAATTTGTAGGTGGTAGGGACGGACGGCGCAGGCAAACCCAAGTGGCCCTAACAGCAGCATAAGGGTGAGGTACGCGGCGTATTTCTGAAAAGCGAACAGACTCAACAGATCGGAAGTGCTGCTACGATTCATCCTCCAACTCTCGAAGCTTTGCTTCGAGTTCTTCTACCCGTTTCTGGAGTTTTGCGAATTCAGGGAGCAGCTCTGGCAGTTTTCGGGTTGCGGCGTGAATTCGTAATTCCTGCTTATGCGGGCGCGCTGGAAACCCAGAGAGATGACTGCCAGCAGGCATATCTTTTGTAACCGCCGATTTTGCGTAAACGACGCTGTCATCACCAAGCGTCAGATGTCCTGCAGCCCCGCCGTGCCCTGCGATATTGACGCGATCGCCGAGCGTGGTACTCCCAGCGATGCCAACCTGTGCGGCGAGACAGCAATCTTCCCCGATCACAACGTTATGTGCGATTTGGACGAGATTATCCAACTTCGTGCCCCGTTTGATGAGTGTTTCCGAAAGCGTCGCCCGATCAATGGTCGTATTGGCACCAATTTCAACATCATCTTCAATAACAACAGTCCCAATCTGCGGAATTTTGTGGTGTCGGTTGCTGACCGGTGCGAACCCGAAACCGTCACTCCCAATCACAGCGCCACAGTGGATAATCACTCGGTCGCCAATTGTGACTTCCTCTCGGATATTAACGTGCGGATAGATAAGTCCATCAGCCCCGATTTTAGAGCCTTCCCCGATATAGACGAAAGGTTGGATGACGGTGTCGTTGCCAATCTCAACGTTGTCAGCGATGTAAGTAAACGCTTGAATTGAGACGCGCTCACCGAGTGTGACGTTGTTACCTAAAATTGCTGTTTCATCAACCCCAGGAAAAGCGCGATGGTTTTTGTCCCATGAGAACATCTCCAAAACCTTAACGAAAGCCCAGTAAGGATTATCGACGCGAATCGTCGGCTTTCCATTGCCAGAGACTCCGCGCCCAATAATGATAGCCGCGGCTTGGGTTGTTGCTATAGCGGCGAGATACTTCGGATTGGCAACAAAGGTAATCTGAGTCGGGAGAGCCTCGTTGATTCCAGAAACTCCTGTAATTTCAATTTCACCATCGCCAGAGAGGTCTCCATTGAGGTGTTCACAAATTTCTTTGAGTTTCATAGGTACCTACCCTAACCCTCTCTCCGTGGATTTGATTCGTTTTACATTCATACGACGGAGTTGAGGCTATGTGTGTAAGGTTATTCAGGTTTTTCGCCATTTTCGCCGTTTTCATTCATCAAGTCGGTTAACCGCTTTGTTAAATCGTATTTCTCTTTGACATAAAGCGTGATGAGCCGTTTTTCGAGAATGATGTCATAGTTATCGTCTTTACCGACTTTGATAATTAGGTCTTCAAGACTTTTGTAAATCGGTTCGAGCAGTTCCCGCTCTTTTTCAAGGAGTGCTTGCTGACCCACTTCTCGTTCGCGTTGGTATTCCTGCTGTTTTTGGAGGATTTCGTTGTTCAAATCTGCAGTCTGTGCTTCTTCAACGAAGAGTTCCGTTTTGGTTTTCTTCTCTTGCAGGGTAATGATTTCTTGGCCTATTTTTTCCAACTTTTTCTGGAGTTTTTCGCCTGCGGCTCTGAGCGTTTCAGTCGCCTTTGTCGCTGCTTTGGATCCTTTTAGTACCTCTTCTGTGTTCACGACCCCGATTTTGAAGGCTTCCTGTCCAATACTTCCGGAACTGAAACAGAAAGCGGCTATAGAGATAATTAACAGAGTTAGGCGTGCTTTACAAGCACCCAACCGAAATGATTTCATAATTTAGATCCTCTCTTTTGAGAAAGAAATTCGTGGACGCATTCTCTGAAGTCTCGGCACTGACTGCCAAACATTCAAGTATCTGTGTGTATCTGTATTTCCTCGCCTTTTGAGCGAGGTGTAAAACTATTTAGAACCCGGGGCCAATCGTGAAATGGAATCTGCCTGCGGGTTCTCCGCTAAGGCGATCTAAACCGTATCCCCACCCTAACCGAGCTAACATGCCGAACATGTTGAGTCTGGCTTCAACGCCGAGTCCTTTTTTCATGTTAATTTGACTAAACGGATTTGGAACACTTTCATCCCACACTTGTCCTATATCAAAAAATAGGGCTGCAGTGAGCTGCTGTGAAACCGGAATCCGATACTCAAGGTTCGCGAAGAAGACTTTATCACCGCCGTAAGGATTATAAGCTCGCGATCCTTCAGGCGGGTCAGGGTAAATTTCATAGTCTTCATAGCCGCGAACGGTATCTACGCCGCCGAGGAAAAAGCGTTCATAAAACAAGAAGTAGGAATCCGTGCTTTTACTGACCATGTAGCCAGCGCGTGCGTGTACAGCGATGACATGATTCCACCAAGCGCTATAGAACCAACTGGTATCTGCGGAGTATTTCTGGAACTCATTATCTGCGCCTAAGATTCCGCCCGAGTATTCATAGGAAATTGTATGGGATGCCCCACCTGTCGGATCATACAAAGAGGTTCGATAGTCTCGTGTATCTCTACCAACGGCAAAGAGGATACTTCGCGTAGATCGGTTAATCAATTCGGCATCGGGGTTATGCGCTTCAACATGTTCGTTGCGAAGCCGGACGGACAGATCAATATCATAGGCGATTGGACGCCCAAGTGTTACGGACGCGCCGCGTCGCCCCCAAACGTATCTATCGTATCGATAATTAGGATTTGCTCGGTTATATAAAGCACCAACGGTTCCGTAATAGCGTCGGAAACGTCGATTATCGTAGATGCGGGCGTTAAGTCGGGTGGGTGTTCCAAACACCCAAGGCGTTCCAAAACTGAGTTCGGCTGTGTGATGGTCGCGCGTGCCTAATTCACCTTTTAGATGGACTCGATAGGCGCGTCCGAGGAGGTTGTTTTGTCCGACCTCAGCGGTGCCAAAGATTCCGCCCTCACTCCCGTAACCGCCTCCGAGGCTCAGCATCCCGGTTCTCGGTGTTTCAGCGATATTCACTCTTAAATCCTTTCGATTCTCTTCGTCAGTATCGCTGGGAACAAAGTCAACCGCCCGGATGAAAGACCCCATCTGGAACAGACGCTGCCGTGCTTTACGCAAGGCTTTCACGTCTAAGAGTTCATCGGACTCGATACCCAAAAAATCCAATTCACGTTTAACGACGTGTTCATTCGTTTTTTCGAGTCCAGTGATAATCACCTTACCGATAATTATGACATCACCTTCGTTGATTCTCAAGGTAATATCAACAACACCGTCCGCCTCATTGAAGAAGGGTGTTGGTACAACTTCTGAGAGCAAATACCCTTTATCGAGATATGCCTGCTGTAATTTCGAGATGGATTCATCGAAGCTTCCGCGGTTGAAGACTTCGCCTTCTGCCGGGTCAAGCATTCTCCGTATCTTTTTTTCGGAAAACAGGTTTTTGGCACCGGCTTGTACTTCAAGTGTATAGGTTCCGATGATAAATTCGGGACCTTCGTCAACAGTGATGTCGAGCATCATACCGGTTTTGTCTTCTGTGAACCGTTTTTCGTAACCGAGTACTTTTACCTGGGCAAATCCTCTGTCCTGATAGTAGTTGCGGAGGTTTAGGGACAGGTCTTCTTCCTCAAACAAAATCTGGTCAAACGGTTTACCGGTGCGGGTTTTGAGTTTCTTCTGTAGTGCTTTCTCGGAGACCAGTTCGTTTCCGATAAAATTGATCTCCTGAATCCGCACTCTCGGTCCTTCATTTATCTCAAAGGTAACTTGAACAGTATTCGCCTCTGTCTCATCTGTACTACTGCTATTATCAAGATGCGTTTGGATACCGACGAGATAATATCCTTTTTCATGGTACAGTTTTTGGAGTGCTCGCTCGCTCTCCCATCGCCGCCGGTCGCTGAAAATCTCATCGGGCCGGAGCGTTATCTCGTTTTTCAGTTTACCCGTATCCAAATTATCGTTTCCGATAAAGTTGATGCCAGAAATCTTAGGATTCTCAACGACCTTATATATGATTTCAAGTCCACCCCCTTCAAAGGGTTGGGTATCCACTTGGACTTCGGCAAAGAACCCTGTGTCTTTAAAAAGGCTTTTCAGGTCTTGCGTAAGGAACTCAGGTGAAACTTCATCTCCGATTTGTGTTTGAATGAGTGTCCGCAACATGGCTTCAGAGCCAGTCTTTACACCTTGAAAAGAAATTTGCTTCACAAGGAACATCGGGTCAACCGCTGAATCAGCGGTATCTGCGGTGTTTTCTTCGTCTCCCTCGGTAGATGGAACTGCCTTGGAATCAGCGTCCGTATCTATCTGTTTTTCTGCAGTTGGCACTTCGGGCCCAAACACTACGTCCGGCTGTTCTTCGGCAACAGCAGTGGTTGCGGCGAGTCCGACGATTAGACTGACTAAAATCAGGATGTTTCTTATCGCATTCATAATGAAATCTCCTCCTATGTACCGCGGGTTTTCCCGCATCCTATGTGCCCGGTATCTATTCTGTGGTATAGATCGGAGTGCCGCAGGTATTCGCATACTGTCGGAACGCAGCGATCAGTCTCTGTGTCATCTTCCCGGGCTGTCCGTCCCCAATAGCCCGCCGGTCAATTTTCACAACGGGAATAACCTCGGCAGCGGTGCCAGTCAAAAAACATTCATCAGCAATATAGAGGTCGTGTCGTGTGAAGACGCGCTCTTCGAGGCGTATCCCGGCTTCACGTGCGATGTCTATGACACTGTTGCGGGTAACGCCCTCCAAAATGCCCATGTGTACTGGCGGCGTGACAAGCGTTCCGTTCTTTATCCAGAAGATGTTGTCCCCGCTGCATTCAACGACATAGCCTTCTGCGTTGAGCATCAAAACCTCTTCGGCTCCCGCCTGTTTCCCTTCAATTTTCGCTAAGATATTATTTAGATAGTTTAACGATTTAATGCGTGGATTAATGGCTTCAGCATAATTTCGTCGGACAGAGGCGGTTACGATCTCCAATCCATCTTCATAGAATTTTTGTGGATATAAGACGATCTTATCTGCAATAATTATGATGCTTGGCTTCGGACATTTATCAGGATCTAATCCTAAATCCCCGACGCCGCGGGTTATAATCAATCGAATATAGGCTTCTCTGAGGTGATTTCGGCGGAGTGTCTCCAGAACGGTTTCTTTCATCGTTTCGATGGAGATCGGAATCTCTAACATAATCGACTTTGCGGAATCGTAAAGCCGTTCGAGGTGTTCGTCGAGTTTAAAGACCCGACCGTTATAGGAACGGATGCCTTCAAACACACCATCTCCATAAAGCAAACCGTGGTCAAATACTGAGACTTTTGCCTCCGCTTTTGGTAAAAATTCTCCGTCGATATAAATCAACATTTTTTAATTATGGCCTCCTGGGCTGCCCTCCATTACATTTCGGGCAGGTTTCTGGTCATCCTCGGCTGATATTATAGCGTCAGGCAGTTTTAATAAGAAAGAAAAAACCGTTTAGATTCTTAATACGGTTGGGATTCACCGAAAATCACCGCGAAGTGTAATGGCGCGGTATCCAGGATCCCTATAGTTAAGCGACCTTTCCGTCAACGAGTTCGACAATCCTGTCCACCTGTTGAGCAAGTTCCCGGTTGTGGGTTACGATAACAAAGGTCTGTCCAGATTTTGAGTTCAAATCCCATAGGAGTTCGAGTACGGCTTCGCTACTTCGCCGGTCAAGGTTCCCTGTTGGCTCATCAGCGAGCACCACTTTGGGTTTATTAATCAAGGCACGTGCGATAGCGACCCGCTGCCGCTCGCCCCCGGACAACTGGCTTGGGTAATGCGAAAGCCTTTCTGAGAGTCCAACGTAGTCGAGCAGGGATGCTGCTTCCTCATAAACGGCTTTATTGTTTGGCGTTGCAATTAAGGCACCCATCGCCACGTTTTCAAGTGCTGTAAATTCTGGTAACAGGTGATGAAATTGAAACACAAACCCAATTTCTTTATTCCGAAACCGTGCGAGTTCGGTATCCTGCCAGGTAAAAATGTCTTGTTCATCGTATAAGACGCGCCCTGCAGTCGGTCGGTCGAGTGTGCCGATAATATGAAGCAGTGTGCTTTTCCCAACACCTGATGCGCCGACGACTGCGAGCAATTCTGACATATTTACTTCAAAATCAATACCCTGAAGTACTGGAAGTTCAGTTTCACCATCATAATAGGATTTGTGTAAATCTACAATACGGATGAGTGCTTCTGCAGTATTCGGCACAGACTTCCTCTTTTTTATTTATCAGGATTTACGCAAAATTGCGCTGAGACATCTATTTTCGGTAGGTGTGGTTGCAAACTGCGCCTACCAGTAAAGTGCGTAAGTCCTACTCATGTTGCAAGGCTTCAACCGGTTTCAGATTTGCTGCTTGCCATGCCGGATAGAGCGTTGCGAGCCAGCAGATAATAAATGACAGCACATTGATAAAGATAACGAACAACCAATTTACTTTTATCGGTAGTTGATGCATCTGGTAGATTTGGCTAAGTCCAAGATCTACGAGCGAAATTGGTGTGACTGTACAGTAGAGTGCAAAACCGATTCCGATCAACCATAAGACCCCGACTGCGAATTTCCATGCTCCCTTGTTTCGCAACACACGCTGTGAGGCGATGAGGATTTGCAAAAGAATTGGCACAGCAAGTACAAGTGCATACCAGTAAGCAGGTCTCGCGGCATTGGAACTGAGAAGCCAACAGATGGCAAGTCCCAAAGCGGTCCCAAGTATTGTCCCAAGACTCCCGATAACGCTGCCCTGAATCATAAAGATTCGCATGATGTTGCCGCGTGAGGAACCGAGTGTCCTGAGTGTTCCCACGTCTTTTGTTTTTTCCATCACGGTCATGATGAGTGTGCTTGCGATATTAAAGGACGCGACAATAATAATAAGTGCTTCAATGATGATGGTAGCTATTTTTTCTAATCGCAGAGCCGAGAAGAGCGGTGCTTGCCTCTCCATCCATGTGATTGCGTTGGGCATCCCCTCTAAGACAGTAAATCGAGCAACATCTTCGATGCGTGTCGCGATTCGGGGTGCTAATTCAGCATCGGTCAATCGGACGAAAATGGTATTCGCTCGGTTCTCTGCATCATACAATTTTTGGGCAGAATTGATGTGAATCAACCCAAGATTGTTATCGTAAAACTCCATTTCGGATTCATAAAACCCGATGACAGCAAAGTTCGCCAAGTCGGGGACAAGCATTGCCTCATTGAATGGGTGGCGTTCAAGTTTAACGAGTAAGCGCAGGACATCGCCTTGGATAATACCGAGTCGGGCTGCCAAACGTCCGCCAAGAATGATGCCACCGGTAATCGTTTCGTCTCTGATAAGCCGTGCTTTTTCAATAAACTCCGAGTTTAGGAAGTCTGTTGAGCCATCGACATACGTTGAGAAGCCAGTGACCTTGTCTTCCTGCGCAGGGTCAATGCCTTTGATGATAATTACATCTTGAATGGTATCCGTGCGTTCTCGAAAAACACCTGTTTGTGCCCAAATAGCAGGCGACGCGGCGACTACATCGTCAAGTGCCTCAATCCGCTCAGTTCGTTTTTGATAGTCTTTGAAAAAACCGTAATCAATTAAACTCAGGACGACGTGTGCCTCGTTTGAGAGGAACCTGTCCTTGAGTCCATGCTCAACGCCATCTAACACAGCAATAACGAGGATGACAGTTGCGACACCGAGTGCGACACCACCGATTGAGATAACGCTAATAATTGAGATAAACGACTGTTTTCGCCGAGACCGCAAATAGCGTGAGGCTACAAACCATTCAAATTTCATATTTTTAACTATGGGCCCTCGGGCATCGTTCCACTTCGTTCCACGATGGTGTCTGATTAATTCCGACCTGGTTCGGGATACGTCCGGTTTTAAATTGATTCTTTTTGCTCGTTAGACGAGATAGGTGTTAGTGAATCATAGTCTGCTTTTAGCATCCCGTATCCGATTGAATCCTCAAAGTTATCCCATTTCTTTGTATGTTGCCGGCGGCACCCTTCATAGCGCATGCCGATTTTTTCCAGCACACGTCCAGATGCAGGATTTCGCGTGAAGTGATAAGCATAGATTCGGTTCAACTTCAACACTTCAAAACTATAAGCAACAACAGCGCGTGCTGCCTCAGTCGCATACCCCTGGTTCCAGTAAGGTTTCCCTATCCAATAACCGAGCTCAGCCCTCTCGTTTTCTTGCTCGAGTTCAAGTCCTATAGTCCCGATTAGGTTTCTGTCTGTTTTCAGCGTAATTGCGAAATTTATTGCTTCGTCTTTTTTGTACGCGTCAGCACAGGCGTGAATCCATTCTTCCGCCATACCATCTTCATAAGGGTGTGGAATGCGGAGGACCATTAAAGCTATATCACGTTCACCTGCGAGGTGTTGTACATCTTGCGCGTCTTCAAGTGTGAGTGAGCGCAGTATCAGTCTCTCTGTTTGTAGTGTCGGAGCGGTTTTCATTTTTCTGCAAACTCACTCTTTAG
>VYCT01000364.1:18677-23951 GCA_009843785.1 Candidatus Poribacteria bacterium
TCATTTTTCTGCAAACTCACTCTTTAGGATCCTGTAACGAATCATATCGTCTTCGGACAAATCATAAGCGTAATGCATCCCAATTTTTTGCATCACGCGTCCAGAGGCAGGATTTCGTTTAGAATAATCGGCGTAAATCAGATCAATATCGTGTTCACGAAATCCATAAGCGACCATAGCCTTTGCCGCCTCGGTGGCATACCCAGAGTTCCAATAGGGTTTTCCAATCCAATAGCCAAGTGAGGCATCATTATAAGGCAGGTGGTTCCGAAATACTAATCCAACCATCCCAATCAACGTTCCGCTTGTCCTAAGTGTAATTGCGAAGTTCGCGATTGTCCCTTTTTCAAATTCTCTGTGACACCATTGAATCCACTCTTCTGCTGTCTCATCTTCACAAGGTTGTTCCATCACATCGGTTGTTGATGCCACATCGGGATCGCTGGTAAGGCATTGTACATCGACGGCATCTTCAAACATAAATGAACGGAGTATCAACCGTTCTGTGTGAAGTATCGGCGCGGTTTTCATTTTAATTTTCCGGACGCATCTGTGGAAACAGGATGACATCCCGGATAGAGTATTGGTTCGTTAGCAGCATCGTCAAGCGGTCAATACCGATGCCGAGTCCACCCGTCGGCGGCATACCGTATTCCAATGCGCGCAGATAATCTTCGTCTACCATGAAGGCTTCATCATCGCCAGCCTCCAAACTGCTTGCCTGCTCCAGAAAGCGTTGGCGTTGATCAATCGGGTCATTGAGTTCACTAAAAGCGTTTCCGACTTCCATTCCACAGATAAAGAATTCAAAACGTTCAACGAACTCTGGATTGTCAGGTTTCTTTTTCGCGAAGGGTGAGACTTCGATCGGATGATCCGTTATAAATGTCGGCTGAATGAGTTTTGATTCCGCAAATCTGTCAAAGAGTTCAGCAATAATTTTACCCTTCGTCTCATCGCCTGCTAAGTCAACGCCAGCGTCAGCGGCTGCCTTGTACAACTCATCTGCCGAGAGTGGCATAGGATCAATACCGCTGTGTTCTCGTACGGCATCGACCATGCTCAGTCGCTGCCACGGTGGCGTAAGATCGAGTTCATGCTCCTGATAGGGAATTTTCGTTGTCCCATGAATGGTTTTTGCTGTATCCGCGATTAGATTCTCAGTTAACTCCATTATTTCAATGTAGTCAGCATAAGCCTGATAGAGTTCAAGCATTGTAAATTCAGGGTTATGGTCTCTATCCATGCCTTCGTTTCGGAAATCGCGTGAAAATTCATAAACCCGTTCAAATCCACCGACGATCAGGCGTTTGAGGTAGAGTTCATTTGCGATTCGCAGATAAAGCGATTGTTCCAAAGTGTTGTGATATGTTGTGAACGGTCGCGCGTTCGCGCCCCCATAAATTGGTTGAAGTACCGGGGTCTCAACTTCAATAAAATTTTGAGCGTTGAGCATATCGCGAATCGCTTGAACGATTTGTGTCCTTTTAAGAAAAACGTCCTTCACCTCAGGGTTCATGATGAGGTCGGCGTATCGTTGTCTATAGCGTGTCTGTTTATCTTGCAACCCGTGCCACTTTTCGGGGAGCGGCCGTATAGATTTAGAGAGGAGTTCTATGGCATCGACAAGCACAGTCAATTCGCCGGTGCGTGTTCGGAAGACCGTTCCTTCAGCCCCGACAATATCACCGCTATCAAAGCGTCGATAGATTTTATAGGGGTCCGCGCCGACTTTGTCGCGTCGGACGTAAATCTGAATTTTGCCTTCGCCATCTTGTAGATGTGCGAAGCTGCTTTTGCCGTGGTCGCGCTTTGTCATGATTCTGCCGGCAATGCGAACAGTTTGCGTTTCGTCGGGTGTCTCTTTGATATCGGCAAAATCTCGGTGAATTGTGGATGTCGTATGTGTAGGTTCGTATTTGTGCGGATACGGTTCTACACCAAATTGGCGAATTTCGTCCAACTTGTCACGACGTTGCTGAATTAAGTCCTTCGTCTCTTCCACGAATTGTCCCTCCTTTTCTCGTGCTGTTTTTTTAATTTACAATAGTTTGGGCAGTTTTTGTTCCGTAAATTGTTCCAAATATAGTAATAATTATACTTTAGTTGCACAAGTAAAGCAAACTAAAATACATGGATGGTTAGTTATCGGCTTCCTAATTGGTATTACTTCTCTTGTGCTTTCATTTTAAGATAGCTCTCAATGAACGGGTCTAAGGCACCATCTAACACGGCACTAACGTTCCCAGTTTCGACATTCGTGCGCAAATCCTTAACGCGTTGGTAAGGGTGCATCACATAGGACCGGATTTGACTCCCAAAGTTGATTTCTAAACGTTCACTCCGCTGCTTTGCCAGTTCTGCCTCCCGCTCAGCGCGATATTTTTCATGAAGGCGCGATCGGAGGAGTTTCATGGCGATTTCTCGGTTCTTGTGCTGAGAACGCTCATTCTGACACTGAACAATAATCCCCGTGGGTTTATGTGTAATCCGAATCGCTGAGTCTGTGACATTGACATGCTGCCCACCGGCCCCGCTGGCTCGATAGGTATCTATGCGCAGGTCTTCAGCTTGAATGTCCACTTCCACTGCATCGTCGATTTCGGGGGTAACGTCAACAGCGGCAAAAGAGGTATGTCGTCGCTTATTAAAATCGTAAGGCGACAGCCGGACAAGCCTATGTACACCGGTTTCAGCCTGGAGATAACCGTAAGCGGAGGGCCCTGTAACAAGGATCGTTGTTCCTTTGATCCCTGCTTCGTCTCCGACAGTGATGTCCACAATTTGGGTTTGATAGCCGCGTGTGTCGCACCAACGGAGGTACATCCGCATTAACATCCCCGCCCAATCTTGTGCGTCAATCCCGCCTGCACCCGAATGGATATTGAGAATAGCATTATTCTCATCAAATTCACCATTCAACATTAACTGGAGTTCCATCTGTTCAAGACGACTGGCGACACTTTCTAACCCATCTCCAATTTCCGCCTGTAAACTTTCATCGTTCTCTTCAATTGCGAGTTCAATGAGCGTTTGGATGTCTTGAATCTTGAGGCTCAGTTCCTCGTATTTACTAACCTCATCTCGGAGGACCGCGATACGTTGATTGGTTTTTTGAACGCGTTGTGTATTGCTCCAAAAGTCTGGAGCGATCGTTACTTCCTCAAGTTCTGTTAATTCTTTTCGTTTTGCAGCAAGGTCAAAGATAACCTCCGAGTTCTAAGAGACGGGTCTGCATATCTTCAGCCTTGTTTTTTAGATCTATAAGCATATATTACCTCCATAAATAGTTAAGAACGTTTTCGCCATCGCCGTCTTACGAGTTGAGTTCCGAACCCTCCGACACACACGAGTGCGCAAAGGATCGGGAACCAATCGCCGTAGCGGGTATAAAGCGTCTGTTCACGTTCCGTAGATGAAAGCAGCGGTACGGGTGCAACAAGCACCTCTTGCGTGGCGTTCGGTGTAATCATAGGCATCGTTATCCGACCGAATTTGTCCACAATACATGTAAATCCGCCATTTGCGCAGCGGAAAACTGCTATTCGGTTCTCAACGGCGCGGAAAGGTGCCATCGACAGATGCAGTTCGGGGAAAGCAGTCCCTTTGAACCAAGCATCGTTCGTGAAGATTCCCATCACTCTGGCACCTTTTTGGACAGGTCTACGAAATTCGTCTGGAAACACGGATTCAAAGCAGATCGAAGCCCCAATTTCTACTTTCCGCGTGTCCATCTTATCTTTAACGACAAACAGTTTTGGATCGCGAAACAGACCATCCGTCCGCTTCGAGGTATCCGTCTTATCTTTAACGATGAACACAGGTAAAAGGTTTACTGTTTTTCCATGTGCAAAGGGTTCAAACTGGATAAAATCGGGGATAAAATCCGGGAGCAGGTTTTCCAACGGTACGTACTCGCCAAATGGCACGAGGTGCATCTTGGCATAGTCTGCGTGTATCTTTCCATCTGGAGCTATTGAAAGGACGCGGTTGTATATCGGTTCATCTCTTTTATCTATATCTTTAGAAAATTTGCCGATGGCTTCGTCTTTTTTTCCTCTGTTAGCGGTACCGACAAATATAGGCAGCGATGTATCACGGAGCATTCGGGAAAACCTTCCGTAGGACCTTGGCCACTCACCCGTTAGCACTCGGCTCCGAATCGATGTTTCGGGCCATACAACTAAGTCAGGTGCCTCTCGGCTGGCTTTGTATGTCAAGTTGATGTAACGCTGCAAAATCGCTGGGGATTGATTCACATCCCATTTCTGCAGTTGCGAGACATTACCGGGGACAAGTGCCACGTTTAAGGTTTCGGTGTCTGCGGGTGCTGTGGCATTTGACTCACGGTCCAAAGGTTCAGCGTCTTGGAGTTGGAAGGCACCGTACCCGAAACAAAAGATTGTTAAAATCACCGGAAGCACTAAAGCCCGAATTTCTTGTCGCCACTGATTCCGGTTACAAAACACAGTAGCAATGCCAGCATTAAAGAGTACAATCACAAAACTGATGCCGTGTACACTGAAGAGCGAAGCGACCTGTATACCCGGTAGATTGTTCCATTGCGAGTAGCCAATACTGCCCCACGGGAATCCTGTTATCATCCAACTCCGTATCCATTCCAATGCTGTCCAGATGCAGGCAGAGGCCAGCGGAAATAGCACGCCTGAACGCACCGGTACAAACTTCATCAGTGCGGCGAAAACTGCAAAATAGAGACCGGTATAACCGACAAGGAGTAGATAGGCGACTATCGTAATGAAGATATTCGCGTACGGATAGAGAAGGGCAATAGCGGGGAGTAAACCTGCAAAAAACAGAAAACCTGTTAAGTAACCGATCCAGAATGCGGACTTCCACCCTGTTGCCTGCGTGAGTGCAATGAAAAATGGCACCATCGCGATCCAAGCGAACGGATAGAGGTTTACATTCGGGAAACTAAGAAACAGCAAGAGTGCTGAAAGTATCGCGAGTAGCCAATGTTGGTGGCGTTTGAAAAAATTTTCCGTAGGAGTATCCCCCATACTCTATCACATTGAATTTATACCAAATCTGATTGATTATTTTTCTTGAAAGGTTCTACTATTTTTGGTTATGCCCAGTGCGGTTCGGATGCAGATCGCATATGGGCGTGTACGCCGCAAAACCGCACCTACCAGGTCTGGGCGGACTTTAATAATTTTAAACTGCAGAATGAGATATGTCAAGAAATTCCGCCGCTGTCACTTACCCCCATTTTTTTTTGAGGGTAGTCTGTCGTTGATATTGTTAGGT
>VYCT01000206.1 GCA_009843785.1 Candidatus Poribacteria bacterium
TATAATAACATCTCTGAAACATAATTTCAAATTAAATACAGACATCGTAGTTATGGGTGTCAGAAAAATAAAAGTTTTTTCGGCACAAAGCAACTAATAAAACAGTGAAGATTTTTTCGGCACAAAGCAACCAATAGAAACAGCACTACGGTATCAGTGAATAATAAAGCCAATAGAATTGTTGAGGCATCTTACAGCCAAACTTTGAAACGATGCGAGAAATATGAGAATATTAGCACGGTACATACTCAAAGAATTTTTGCCACCTTTCATAATAGCACTCATCTGTTTCACCCTCATGCTCATCTTCAATGACCTATTTCGGTTGACAAAATTGTTTGTACAGAAAGGAGTCAGTCCGCTGTACCTCGTTGAGTTGCTCATCTATGTGATGCCAGCGACAGTCGTGTTATCTCTGCCGATGGCGGTTTTAGTGGCAATTTTGCTTTCACTCGGAAGGCTCTCTACCGATAATGAGATTGTCGCGATGAAGGCACACGGGATCGCTTTTCATCAACTCATGCTACCGCTCTTAGGAATCGCAGTCGTGCTGAGTGTTGTTGATCTCGCGTTGATAGACTATGCGCTACCACGCGCAAATCTCGCTTACGCTTCCCTTCAACGGGATATTCGGCGGCATAAACCCGCGTTCGTTTTAGAGGAAGCCACCGTCATGAAAGAATTAGAAACTGAAGGTAAACTCTGGATGTACGAATCTACAGATAAAAAAAGTGGGCGTATGCTGAACGTCAGAATCTGGGATAATATCTGGAGTGGACGCCCACGATTCAGCGATGCACAAGAAGCCAGCCTCGGTTTTGAAAATGGGCGCGCAATGCTCACGCTTTACGATGGGCTTACTTATGAACCCGCAACCAATGATTTAGACGAGTTTCGTGTAACAAAATTTCAACAACAACAACTCGCACTCCAGTTGACCGAAGACCTTGAACGGAGCGCATTTCAGAACCAGAACCCGCGTTCAATGCACATTTCGCAACTCAAGGCGTTCATCGGAACATTAAAGTCTACTGTCCCAAACACTAAAAACCCGGAATACATTCTCCAGAAAATTCGCTCCGCCGAGGTTGAATATCATAAAAAGTTTTCGATCCCTTTTGCATGCTTTGTACTTGGTGTCATAGGTATCCCCTTGGGCTTGATGGTGAACAAGGGCGGTAGAATGCTCGGTTTTGGGCTCGGCTTAGCCGTAATTGTGGTATACTATTTGCTGCTCCAAGTGGGTCAGAACGCAGGCATGAACGGTATGTTGCCCCCGGCATTTGCTATGTGGCTACCCAATATTGTGATCGGCGTGTTCGGAATTGGCTTCAACTTTTGGGTCATCGCTGAAGGGAAGATTCATGCGTGGCGGGACCGGGACAGCCACCTGTCACTCGTCGTTAGTCGAAAAGTTGAATCTTAATAGAGTCATCCAGAACTTCCAACTTCACGAGACCCTAAAAATATTTGATGTAGGATGCATGCCTTGAACATTCTTGACCGCTACCTGCTTCGCGAATATCTCAAAGCCTTTGTTGTCGGCCTCTTATTTTTTATTGCGCTAATTATCATCGTACGGTTGTTAGATTACGACCTCAAGAAATTTGAAGACAACATCTCCTACATCACTGCCGTCAAGATTGTCCTGTATCAAGCACCCCGCCGGATTATGGAAATGGTGCCAATTGCTGGTTTTGTCGCTGTCTTTTTCACGCTCGGGCGGATGGTTCGGAGCAACGAATTCACAGCGATGAAAGCAGGCGGCATCAGCGTTTACCGGCTCCTTGCCCCTATCCTAATTGTGACCCTCATTATCTGTGGACTTTTCGCGGTCTTTTACAATAGAGTTGCCTCTCCTGCCTTTCATGAAGCACACCTCTTGCAAAACAAGGTGAAACCCCAGCGCGGCAGGAACGTCGTCTTCAGAGGCAAAAACAGTCGCGTCTTTTACTCACAGCGGATCGCCTTAGATGCCCAAGAAATCAGTCAGTTGACGATTTATGAATATGACGCTGAAGAGCAACTCGATCGCATCACCTTTGCGAAGGCCGCGACGTGGACACCTACGCATTGGGAACTCAGCGATGGTTATATTCGCCACTTTGAGCAGGGCGTTGAGGTCGATTACGAAACTTTCGATACCTATACGATTGAACGCCACGAAGACCCCGCCCGTTTTATCGGCAGTGAGAAAGATCCGAGGGCAATGACGATCAAGGAACTCCGCGAGCAGATTGCCTATAAACGTGAAGCGGGTCAGATTTCACGCAAAGAGCAGGTGAAGTTGTACCATAAGACGGCTTACCCGTTCGCAGCTGTCGTCGTCGTCATGCTCGGCGCACCAATTGCTATCCGCTTTGGGAGGGCAGGATTTTTTGCAGGATTGGTCATCGCCTTTTTCCTCTCTTTCATCTACTGGGCACTCTCTTTCGCAACGCTTGAAGGGCTCAGTGAAAACGGTAAACTCCATCCATTTCTCGCCTGTTGGGGCGCGAACATCTTGTACGCTGTTGTCGGGAGCGTCTTGATCTGGCGTACGCCTAAATAGAATCAGGGACCTTTAGCTAAAATACACGCCTTCGTGTTGCGGGAAACATGATCTCCTCAAAAATTGGTAACTTCTTCTTCAAAATTCGTAGTTTCACCCCGATTCCTTTTATTTTTGCACTGCTCTATTTCGCAAAGCCCGCGGGGTATACCGTAGTTATCGGGATACCGTTTATCCTCGTGGGTGAATTTCTTAGGATATGGGCAGTCGGATACGCAGGCGCATCCACGCGCGCAAGAACGCTCGGTGCCGCCCGCGACCTCGTTACAACAGGGCCCTATAGTTACGTCCGGAACCCACTCTATCTCGGCAATTTCTTGCTAAGCCTCGGCGTCTGCCTTGTCGCAAACGTCTATTGGCTCGTCGCAGTACTAATTATCGGTTATTTCTTCCAATATCTCCCCATTATAGCAGTAGAAGAGGCATATCTGTTGGAGGCCTGCGGTTCGGTCTACCAGACATATCAAGAGCAAATCCCGCGCTTCGTTCCACAATTCCGTCCCTACCCCGAACCCTCCGACCACGATTTCTCTTTCGCACGCGCCCTAAAAAGTGAAAAACGGACCTTGACAGCAATCGTCTGTGTTATCGGATTAATTTTTGCCAGACAAGCGATCAATGTGCTGTAAGTAAAGGTGGCAACTTGCAGTAAAACTGAATGCCCTAACGACGTAAATTTTTTCTGTTAGACGACTACGGTCCATGATATAATAATAC
>VYCT01000217.1:0-6433 GCA_009843785.1 Candidatus Poribacteria bacterium
AACACTAAAAACCTTTCACCACAAACCTTCAGAAAAAAATGGGGGTAAGTGACGAGTGATTTGAGTTGCATTTTTCTCCATTATGTGATAGATTATATAATCTCAAAACTCCAGTTACCAGTAAAAAATCGAATTCTACATACGGTATATCTGACACCGGGCTGCCTTCACCGAGAGGCGAAAAGAGATAGAATTAGACAAACCCATATTGAGAGGACTAAATTAAGTGAGAAGAAAAAAATCCAAACCTGTTAAAATATTGAGCGATTTCTTAGAATGGGCGAGTCAATTCGACGAAGGAACCTATGTATTTCGGGGTGTTCCAAATGAGGAATATGAAATACAAGCATCGGCTTATCGTCGAGTGCCAGAAAACGAACAAAATTCTGAGGACAAAGGTTTCCCAACATTTGTTGAAATTAATACGGCTTTAATCCGTGAAGCACGACTTCTCGGATACGATGAGAAAGACGGACGACCTCTTGGCGATTTAGAAATACTTGCTGGTCTTCAACACTTCAAGGCAGCGACATGTCTGATAGACTTTACCTACAGTGCACAAGTCGCACTCTGGTTTGCTTGTGCGCAAGATTCCAAAACTGATGATAGCACGAATGGTAAAGTGTTCGCTGTGCATAAGGACGCGGATAGGTTTATAGAAATTGAACCCGATTTGTTAAAAGAGACCATTCCTTACTTTTTAGATGAAAAAGAACCCCAATTGTACCACTGGCAACCTCGGCAACAGAACAATCGTATTCTTGCCCAGCAGTCTATCTTTTTCTTTGGAGACTATGAAATTGAAGAAGATGCAGTGTGTATCATCCAGAAATGTGAGAAGGAAAATGTTCGGACTGAATTGGAGCGGGTATCAGGCATCACTGAAATAAGGTTGTTTCCCGACTTTGAGGGATTTGCTTCTCTACGTGATGACCAAACACCATATATGCCACTCAGTGCTGATGAACATGCAAAGCGCGCGGAGCAATCATTCAGAAGACATAAGTTTGAAGAAACTATTGCGGATTATGACAAAGCGATCTATCGAGAACCTACCAAGGCATCTCTCTATTACTCGCGCGGCCTCGCAAAGGCACGACTGGAACACTATGAAAATGCTATTGATGATTACAATGATGCAATCCGACTAAACCCCAGTTATGCATCTGCTTACTATGAGCGCGGACTTGTGAAAGCACGATTAGGACAATATGAACCTGCTATTGCTGACTATGACAAAGCGATCGGATTAAATCCTAATGATGCCTTGTTCTACAATGCACGTGGATTTGCAAAAGAACAATTAAGACAATATGAAGAAGCGCGAGAAGATCGCCAAAAGTCAGCAGAACTCGCCAGTTAAGGTTAGGAGGTCCTTTAGGTGAAGTGTATACATCCAGCCACAATAACAGGGAGGCAACAAAAATGATAAATCTCTTTTGGGCGAAAGGTAAGAACAACGCTTGGTGTTCATTGGATCAAGTGGACTTTAGTCATAGTTACTATGATAACTTTAAAGGATTCATCTACATCATCTGGTACTGGAATAAGTTCGGTGAGCCAGTAACAATCAAAGTCGGGCAAGGAAACATCAGAGAGAGACTTGAGACACATAACACAGACCCTCAAATTCAAGCCTACGCGCATCTGAATTTGCTCGTCACGTGGACGAGTCTACCATCAAACTTACTTGATGGTGTGGAGGCGTACCTCGGTAAAATTTTGAAACCAAGAGTGGGTTCACTCTTTCCGGACGCTAAACCTATTCCTGTGTCACTACCCTTCCGTATGGATCTACTGCCGAGTCAAGTTGACCAACAAGCGCGTCCC
The DNA here is from genome assembly GCA_009843785.1 of Candidatus Poribacteria bacterium. Taxonomy (GTDB): domain Bacteria; phylum Poribacteria; class WGA-4E; order WGA-4E; family WGA-3G; genus WGA-3G. The sequence continues at coordinate 1,831 of VYCT01000217.1, forward strand.
TATTGATGCATTCATTTTATGTAAAAACCCTCGAAAAAAACTACAACGAAGGAGACTATCAATGGCTAAAATCAAGGTGCTAATCGCCAGTGGAATCAGCCAAGAGGTTGCGGACATGCTGCAGGACGCGCCTCCAGAGATGGAAATAAATTTTTTGCCGGAAGGCGAATCTCTCAGCGATCACCTTTCAGATGTCGAAATTCTCTATGGAACGGTGCCAGAGTCGGCATTTCCGCATGCGAAATCCCTTCAGTGGGTGATGCAGCCTTTTGTCGGCGTGGAAGGGTCAATGTATCCCGCCTTTAAAGAGAGTGCTATTACGTTGGTAAATAGTAGGCGGTTGTATGGACCGCAACTTGCTGAGCACGCGTTCGCGCTACTCCTTTCACTGACCCGTGGGATCCACACGCAACTCGACTTAATGCGAGAGAAAAAGTGGGAGTGGTTACCGTGTGTTGAGGTATCAGGAATGACGATGGGGATCCTTGGACTCGGTGGTATCGGTAGGGCGGTCGCACAACGTGCAAAAGCGTTTGAGTTCAACGTGATTGCTGTCGATCCAGAACCGATGGAAAAGCCGGACACGGTTGATGAATTGGGACAACTTGATGGGTTGCTGGAGTTTTTATCGCGTTGCGACGTTTTAACGGTGTGCTGTCCGATCACGCCGGAAACCCATAAACTGCTATCGCATGCAGAATTCGATGCCTTGCCAGAGGGTAGCTTCTTCATCAACGTCAGTCGCGGTAAGGTGGTTGACGAGGAAGCACTGATTGCGGCACTGGAAAGCGGGAGATTAGCGGGTGCGGGGTTAGATGTCACTTACACCGAACCGTGTCCAGCAGACAATCCGTTATGGACGCTTCCGAATGTTATCTTAACGTCTCATACCGCGGGTGCATCGCAGAACATCGCCAAACGTGCGATGGAACTGTTTATTGAGAATATGCACAAATATGTGAACGGCGAACCGCTCACCAACGTTGTAGACAAAAACAAAGGCTATTGAAATGGAGCACTTTTGATGGAATACAAAATACCACTTCTGTTAACGCCACAACCTGAAGGTGGATACACAGTAACCTCTCCTCTATTGCCTGAGTTCGTCACCGAGGGGGATTCGTTAAACGAAGCATTAGAAAACATCCAGGATGCCCTTGCTGCTGTCATTGAGCTATACCAGGATATGGGACGCTCATTGCCAGAAAACACCCAGATTGGGGTAGAGGTGACCTGAAATTTGGAACGATTCGTACGGCTGTCCGCCAATTGGGAATCGATTGGCAAGATTTCCAAAACACTTAGAATTACCGAACCAGCCGTTTTAAGCCTCTATCGCAAAGGTTTCCAACGCCTCCGTATCAATAACAACACCGAGTCCGGGGGTATCATCAAGGACAAATGCTCCGTCTTGGACAGTCGGTTTTCGCGTGGTGATCTGCCCCTTCATCTCATACGCGCCGGGGGAATGCTCCATGATGAGGAAGTTAGGGATCGTCGCGGAAAATTGGATTGTTGCGGCGATCGATAAGATACCACCGCCCCCGATGTGGGGTGTCACGGGGATATTATAGGTATCGGCAAGGCTTGCGATGCGCTTCGCTTCTGAGAGTCCCGTGCGAGCAATATCGGGCATAGTGATGTCGCAGGCACGGCGTTCAAATACTTCCCTTAATTCAAAACGGGTACGTGTCCACTCTCCGATAGCGACTGACATATCCAATGCCTGTGCCAATGCTGCTTGCCCTGGGATATCCTCCGGTACTGTGGGCGACTCTAACCACATCACGTCCAGTTTTTCAAGTCCGCGTCCGAGCAGAATAGCGTCTGGGATACTGTACTGCGTATGAACATCCACCATCAATTTGACCTTAGGGCCTACCTGTTCGCGCACGGCGGCGACGATCTCCAATATTTCTGCGCGGTCTTGGGTTGCATGAATTTTCAAACCCGTGTACCCTTGTGAAACATATTCATCCGCCTTCGCTGCTGCTGATTCTGGTGTTCCGCTCACGCCAGCGTACAAAGGTATCCTATCGCGGTAGCGACCGCCAAGTACTTTGTGCACGGGTTTACCTGTCGCTTGCCCGATGATGTCCCATAACGCAATATCACATCCAGCGAGTGCATCAATAAAAAAGCCTGTATAGTGCCCACGCTCGCGCATCGCTGTGAACATCCGTTGCCAGAGATATTCTACGTCAAATGGGTCTTTTCCTATCAGTATCGGACGACACAAATCCTCGACGATTGTTTTTGAGGTGCGTGGTGAAACCGGACTTTGTCCTTCACCATAGCCGACACTGCCATCTGATGTAGTGATTCGCACGACCATTGTTTCGTGATGGCGTGCGTAGATGCAACGCCACCCCTCATCCGGTAAGTAATAATTGTCTTCCTGTTGTTCTGACGGTTTCCGCGTTTGAAACCGGAGTGCGAAGGCTTCTACTTGTGTGATTTCCATGATCAAATGTCCTCTCTGACCTCAAGGTGCAAGATGGAATTCCTTGAACTTTTACGCAAATAAACGTAAAATATAAACAGACGGTTCACTTTTCTACGATAACACATCAAGACCTTTTATCGACTGCCCAGTCGCTCAAATCCGCATTATGTCTCTATCACATTCGCCTCTGGATACGCCAAATCATGAAAAGATTACCGTGCGTACCATCCTCATATCGCTGCTCCTCTTGCCGTTTATCTACAAATGGCACATCGAATGTGAAGCGCTCCGATACACTTTTCCAACGTTGATGGCACCGTTCTATAGTGTTGTATTCACACTGCTGGTTATCGCGATGCTCAACATCGTTGTTAAAAAATACGCAGCGAAGCACGCGCTGACAGGCGGTGAATTGATTAGCCTCTATGTCCTGATGTCAATCACATTGCTGTTCATGTCCTACGACATGTTTCTGCCCCTCGTTTCAATTATCGTTCATGCCTTCTATTTTGGTACGCCTGAAAACGAGTGGCGCGAACTCTTCTGGAGTTATCTACCAGATTGGTTGACGATCAATGATCCGAGTGTGCTTCGGGCGTTCTATCTCGGCGACGAGCCGTTTTTCGAGACCTATTATGTGATGAAGTGGTTGATTCCGACGTTCTGGTGGTGTGCATTCACTTTTGCGCTGATCTTCGTGATGCAGTGCATCAATGTGATTATCCGAAAACGGTGGACAGAACAAGAACGGCTCGTGTATCCGATTGTTGAATTGCCGTATCAACTCGCCTACAACACAAACCGATTCTTGCGGAGCCGGGCGATGTGGTGTGGGTTCGGCATCGCGTCAATTATCAGCCTTGTGAATGGCGTTAACATTTTTTTCCCGTCGATTCCGGCTTTCCCGAACAAGCACATACCCCTTGATGCGCTATTTACTGAAAGGCCGTGGACGGCTCTTCTCCGTGGTGGGAATGCGATTATTGTCTATCCGTTCGCTGTTGGACTCGGTTTCCTGATGCCGCTTGAGCTGCTCACATCGTGTCTGCTCTTCTTTTTTCTTTATAAAGTGCAATATTTCGTTGCGATCCTAACCGGATTGGAGAACATCCCCGGGTTTCCTTATCCGTACGAGCAAAATATCGGCGCATACATCGGTATCTGCGCGGTTGCGCTGTGGGGTACACGGCGACAGATTTGGCGCGCATTTCGCACAGCGTTTGTGCGAAAGCAAATAGCAGACGAAAGAGAGCCGATGCGGTATCGCACCGCATTTTTGGGGATCGTTTTCGGTGGCATGTTCATCATCGGATTCGCGATGCGCGGTGGCATGGCGATGTGGATTGCGTTGCTATTTTTTGCTGCACATTTTGCGACGATTGCGATCCCGTTGACGCGTATTCGTGCACAAATCGGTTTCCCTATTCACTCAACGACCTTTATCGGACCGCATCATAGCCTCGTTAGCATACTGGGTACGCGTCGGATCGGTGCCCGCAACCTGACGTGGTTTTCGCTCTTTTTCTGGTTCAATAGAGACAATCGGAGCCACCCGATGCCACACCAACTTGAAGCGTTTAAACTCGCCGAACGCGGCAACCTTGACGTAAAGGGGCTATCACGTTTGATGCTTATGTTGACAGTCATTGCGATGCCGTTGTGCATCTTCATGCTGGTGGACACGTTTTTCGGGCTCGGTGTTAATTCTGGCAAGGTAGGTGGGCAGATTAACAGTTTTGGTGGACGTGCGTATCGTTTCCTTGAGGGTTGGCTCACTTCGCCCCAAGATGCAAATAGCGGTCATATCGCTGCGATAGGGATCGGTTTCTGCGTTACGATTCTACTTTCCGCTGTACGCAGTCGGCTCTTTTGGTGGCCGATCCATCCGCTCGGTTATGGGGTCTCTTTTCATCTCCATCTTTTTTGGGCGGCGTTTATCATCAGTGCCGTTGCCAAATGGAGTGTGCTCAAATATGGTGGGCTCGGTCTCTACCGGAAAACAGTGCCGCTCTTTCTCGGACTGGCACTCGGTGATTTTGTGATGGGGAGTTTTTGGAATATCTTAAGCATTATTCTTGATAGGCCGACGTATACCTTTTATTATTAAACGGAATTAGTCATTTGGAATAATTTTTGTTAGCATTCGCGGTTAAATCG
>VYCT01000217.1:6443-23552 GCA_009843785.1 Candidatus Poribacteria bacterium
GTTATCCTATAACATATTGTCGAAAGGAGAGCACATGCTCGGAGATACAGATATACGCAGTTTTTTTGACATTTCTATCACACATTTTCCCGATAGAAGTGCGAGATGGCTCCTGCAATACATAGAATACGTCCAAGGGTTGTTAGAAATCGTTGCCCCCAGCGAATTCGTTGATCACATTGATTTTAGTCAACTCACGCAACTCAATAGGAGTTTAATTGCCGACACCCTTCGCGAACAAGAAGCGGATCTTCTTTTTCGGGTGCCCTATAAACGTGGGGCTGAAACAGATGACCTGCTTATCTATATCCTGATTGAACACCAATCAAGGGTTGACGTTTCGATGGGCTTGCGTGTGATGTCTTACATGATAGATATTTGGACTGCCCAACGTCGGGAGTGGGTGTCCAACGATACTCCAGAGCGTGCGTGGCGCTTGCGTCCGATTCTGCCGATAGTTTTTTACAGCGGGGATCGGCCATGGAATGTCCCGCTGACGCTTAGTGCAATAATGGATATTCCGCCGGGCATGTCTCAATTTGTTCCGAAGTGTGAAATTCTGTTTTTAGATGTCAAACGAACAGTGGTATCAGATTTAACGAAAACAAACCATCCATTTGGCTGGTTACTAACGGTTCTTCAAAAGGAGCGTGCCAGTAAGGCTGCGTTAGTGGATACGCTTGTAGAGGCGATGTTTCACCTGAATGAACTTGATACAGAGCGATCTGGGCAGTGGGAGCGTGCTATTAAGTATCTGCTTCTGTTGATACTGCACCGTCGTCCTGCTGATGAACATCAAGAGTTGGTAAAGTTAGTCGGTCAACATACCCAAGAGTTGGAGGTAGAAACAATGGCAAAATCGATGGCAGACGTTCTCAGAGAACAAGGCATTGAACAAGGCATTGAACAAGGCATTGAACAAGGCATTGAACAAGGCATTGAACAAGGTGAGACCCGGGCGAAACAAGCAGCGGTGCTGAAGCTGCTGCAGTTCCGATTTAATGATGTCCCAGAATCGGTTGTAAATCAGGTCGCCTCCATACGGAGCGTCTCGCGCCTTGATTCGCTCTTTGAAGAGGTCTGGGAAGCAGCTGCACTTGATGAAATTGATTGGCAGAACCGCAACACCTAAAAAGACATGGATACTGTATCAGTTGGCAGAGTCCGCGTAAAAACCATGAAATTATTCGTCTGCTCCCTCTTTATCACTTTGCTCATACTTTCACAGGCTTTCGCAGCGGAGGACAAAATAACGTCTGGTGCTGCCAGTCTCTATCATCTCGCCAGCCTCTGGGGTCTTGAGGTATCGGTTGAGCAGGTCGAAAACATCGTTGTAGAAAGAGCTCAGGGACCTTATGTCGTCAAGTTTGTCATCATTGACGCTGCAAGTAGAATCGGGATTGAATTGCAGGAGCGCGATCTCAACTACGAGCAGTTACAGGCTCTTGAAACACCCGTTATCGCTTGTCTCAAAACCGCGTTTGATGACGAAGGCCCCTCGGAAGTGGATGCTATTGCTGTAGACGATTTTGTTGTCGTTGAATCCGCAACTGAAGAATCGGTGCGTGTGTTTGGCATGCCCGGCAAATCTTCGCAGGCGACATTCATTACTCGTGCCCGCTTTTTGAAGTACTGGACGGGAGCGGTACTAACGTCAAGACCGCCACTCCCGGCAGAATCGGCACAACTGCTTGAAGATATCATAAGTGGAACAACTGCCTATAACGCAAAATTTAAAAGCGGGGAGGTCGAATTCTCAATTACACGGAGTGAACCAATCCGACAAGAAAAGAATTTCCTTGAGCGTTTTCTGACATGGGGCAGGAAGCTTCTGAGGCGACAGGAAAAAGAGCAGGAGGAGATCCAGTATGAAGAGCAGGGGTATTGGTACATCACCTACCGATTTGATGGCGATCGTCACTTTTACGATGTCAAGATGCGGAAAAAGGGGGAATTAAATGGGAAAGACCTCCGGAACTGGCACGAAATGCACCTTCAATATCGGACGGACGGTAGAGTGCTGTATTTCAGGGAGAAGCCTGATACTGAATGGCAGCAGCAAGCTCGACATAAGGCGAGACCGTGGGGGCAAGACATACCATCAGATGTTTTTGAAGAACAGTTTAACCCTCGCTGGTGGAGCTGGCCACCGTGGGGATTTAAACTCGAAAAACTGATTCGCATCTTTAAACCCATCAATGTCCAAGAAGTTAACGTTGACGGAACACTATACGTTCTCCTGACGCTGCAACGCACAGATTTTGATTCAATTCGTACCCACGAAATCTGGCTGGATCCACAGAAAGCGTACCAGTCAACTCGTATTTTAGCACACCGTAGATCCGTTCCGCAAGTATTTGAACAGAGACCTGGTGGCAAACTCATACCATTACCGCGCGAAAAAGTGCATAGACTCACCCGCTACACATATCAACTCGCACAGTTTGAACCCAATATCTGGTTCCCGAAAACTGTCCCGATGGAAAATTTGTCTATCGTGGGTGATGAAGATAAACAACCCGCCCCGGTATATCGCAGGACAACCATGCAAGTGCATCGCGCCGTTTTTAACATCCCGATTTCAGAAGAAGAGTTGGGTATAACCTCAGACAGATAGCACCAGAAAACAAATCGCTGGATAAATGTATTGAAACCAGAGCCATTCAATTTTAAGAAATTATTGGATTTCACGTCTTTTTTTACAGGAGCAGGTGCGGTTAGGAAACCGCACCTACCGGGCCTGGTGGTGAAAACTCGATCGGAAAATGGAGAATTGAATGGCTCTGTATTTGAAACACGTTTGACTTTACCAAGGGTATATGTTAATCTATTCTTTGGAAACCAATATTCTATATTTTAGCGAAAGGTAAAGTTAATGGAACAATGGATTGAACATCTTATTATTGGATTACCGAGCTTAGCCCTTTTTCTGATCATTGCGGTAACGCTTTACACACTCGGTAAAGGCGCGGACTGGCTTGTTGATGAAGCCGTTGCGCTTTCAACACGGTGGGGTTTAGGAAAAGCAGTTATCGGTGCGACGATTGTGAGCGTCGGCACGACAACTCCAGAAGCGGCGGTCTCTGTGCTATCAGCACTACAAGGGAAACCGGGACTCGCGCTCGGCAATGCCGTCGGTTCGATTATTTGTGACACGGGACTTATTCTTGGATTGGCATCCCTCATCGCACCATTACCACTTAACCGTCAGTTGGCTTCACGGTTGTCAAATGTGCAAGTGGGTGCCGGTATCCTTATGGTAGGGGCGTGTTTTCCGTGGTCCTCTCCCGCGAAAGTTTTCAGTGATGGCGGCGTTTTGCCTCAGCTTGTCGGTGTCGTCTTTGTTGTCCTTCTGGCGTTGTATATTTGGCAGTCTATTCGATGGGCAGGTTCGATGCCGTCAGATACTGAAGACACAGCAGACACACATGCCGAGGGGGGTAATACCTTCGGGATACTTGCTAAACTCATCGGGTCAATCGCTATTATTGTTGTCTCTGCACAGATCTTAATTCCAGCCGTGAGCGTCATGGCGGAACGCATTGGTGTACCAAAACATATTATCTCGGCAACGCTTGTTGCGTTCGGTACATCGCTCCCAGAACTGGTGACGGCAATAACGGCAGTCAGACGTGGACACGGTGAGTTGGCAGTCGGAAATATTATCGGTGCGGATATCCTGAACGTTCTCTTTGTTGCTGGTGTTTCAGCCGCTGCCACACAAGGTGGTTTGCAGGCAGACGGACAGTTCTTCCAGTTCTTGTTCCCGGCGATGCTGTTTATTCTGATCGTCTTCCGGTTCGGTATCTTCGTGTCGGGTGACCAGTTGAAACGTCCGTTTGGAATCGTGCTGGTTGCGACCTGGGTTTTGGTGACGATTCTGAGTTACGTTCTTTCAATTGAGATGCATTAATAGTTGTCGGTTGTCAGTCGTCAGTTAAGAGAGATCTTGGGGTGTCAAGGTTTCTGGTAAAGTCTACAGGTTGACGGAATACCACAGCAAACCTCTTTAACTGATAACTGAAAACTAAAGTATGTGATAGTATAATTCCAAGTTTTGACGAGTATTCAATAAGTTCCTTCAAAGGAGGTCCGATAATGAGTAACGATCAATCACCTGAGAAAGAAGTCTATCGCGCCCCGGCGTTTGCTGATTTCAAACCGGAACTTTCGGCACCCGGCGCTACACCTGAAAGACTGGAGCATTTAAGGGAACACGGTTTTGTGATCATCAACGACTTTGTTGACAATCCGTGGATTCCGACCCTCCGAGAGGCGGGTCGTCGCGTTACACAAGCGTGCGCGCCAGAAAACGGCTATGATGTCATCGACTGTTCAAGGGGATATGTGCACCGCGCGGGTGAGAATGAACCTTGGGCAATCCGAGGCATAATCCATCCGGCTTTCAAAGAACCCGATTTCACTGAATTTTACGGGTCGCCAGATTTTACTGGCTTCGTTAAGTCTTGGTGTGATGTTGAACCAGAGGAACTTGTGATGACGAACATACTCCTCTGGTGCAATCCGCGTAAAAAAGAGAATAGACTCGGATGGCACCGAGACGTGACATGGTGGGGTACTGGGAAAAGTTACTTCTCACAAGAAGATGACCGCGGAGACGGTACTGAAGCCTATTCTGAGGAAGTTGAACGCATTCGCTGGAAAGAGATTCAGGAAGAAAATGAGAAGCGCATTACTGAACGGAAGGGTGTCGGTATGTTTTTGGCACTTGCAGACGATGAATGCCATGAACTCGTTGTCGGAAGCCACAGCCGTTGGCGGACCCCGCTTGAGCATGATGTGTTGCTCCCAAAATCTATGAAGGATCAGGGTATCCCCTATACACCGAGTTGGAACGGCACGGACCCGCTTCCCGGACAGGTCGCGATTCGACTTAAGGCTGGACAAGCCCTCATCCGCAATGGTGCGACGATTCATACCGGCCACACCGTGCCTGAGCGTGAACGCAACACACTCTCCATCGGTTGGTCAAAGTGGGGCGGTCCCTCCGAGGAGGAACCGAAGGTCGTCGATGCTCGATTTGCATGGCAGCTCGACCCTGCTGTTCGTGCGGCACTCCCGCATGAATGGATGAAGACAGCGTGGGACCGCTGGGCAGCAAACCACAAACTCGGTGATAGACTTGAAGATCGCTATGCAGGTTTTGACATCCAGCGTATCAAGGCCGGCGAAGTCGTCGGGTGGCGAACGGAGTTGGAACGTCAAGCTGCGGCTGCAGGCGAGGCGTGGGAACGGTATCAAACTGTGTCGGAATCGTAAAGGCACAAAATGTGAAGGCGGATCCGAGGATCCGCCTTTTTTGTTTTTAAGCCAACCGCCGACACCGTTCTGTAGGAGCGACGCTTACCGACTGCTAACCGCCGATGCCTGATAGATCTTAAGCTGGAGGTGCGATGAGCCGGAGAAATGAACGTGAAACCTCGTCCAATTCATCCCGCACGGCTGCATCGAGTTCCCAACCGACACCACCGATTGTATCGTCGAGTTGTTCGATTGTATCGCTGCCGCTGATTGCGACTGTGACTTCTGGATGCGATAACACCCACGCCACGGCGAGCTGCGCAGGCGTTTTGCCCAACTCTGCTGCGAGCCGTTTAAGGGTTGTAATTACCTGTCCGGTCGCGCCGCTCATCCGTTGTGAAAATTCTTCACGGAGACGTGTGGCCCATAAAGTGCCTTCGGGGGGTGGTTCATCTGGCGAATAGACTCCGCTTAACAGACCAACGGCCAACGGACTATAACACATGACACCCAACCCTTCTTCACGCACCAAGCCGAACAGTTCGGTTTCCATATCTCGGTTTAGTAGGTTATACATATTCTGAATGCACATATACGGTGTTGCGTTAATGCTATCAGCGATCCAGAGTGCTTTACATGCCTGCCACGCTTGATGATTACAGCAACCGATATAGCGTACCTTACCCGAACGCACGAGATCGTCCATTGCGCGAACAGTTTCTTCTTGCGGTGTCGTTTCATCGGGCGCGTGGATAAGATAGACATCAATATGATCGGTGTTCAGGCGTGATAAGGAGCGTTCGACTTCGCGCATAATATGGTAGCGCGACAAACCGGCATCATTTGGCCCTGGACCGATTTGGCTGAAAACTTTTGAGGTAATCACCACATCGTCGCGTTTGCCTTGAATCGCTTTACCGAGTACGACCTCTGAGCGACCGATGTTGGCACGATCATCCATAGGTCCATAGATGTTGGCACAATCAATGAGATTGATGCCGGAGTCAATGGCATGCTCAACCAATCGTTGGGCGGCAGTTTCGTCGCCTTGTCCTCTGAATCCTAAGCCTAAAGCGAGTGGGCTTACTTTAACCCCTGCTTTTCCAAAATTGACATATTCCACGGTGGATTTCCTTTTCTATAATTATTTTAACAAAGCGAACAAAGCAATTATGGTAGAGATAATTGCGGTCCCGACTGCTATACGACTCACCAAAGTCGCGCTAACTTCTGCCTTCCCTTCTATTTTTCCTCGAATCCAGCTGACACCTTGCTCTAAAAGTCCCATCCGAGCTTCCATAGATTCAAATCTCTGATCGAATTTTTGGTCGAGCCGCTCAAATTTCTGGTCAAATTTTTGGTCGAGTTGTTCAAACTTCTGACTGAATTTTTGGTCGAGTTGTTCATTTTTTTTCTCAAGCCGATCGAGTGCAGATAACACACGTTCGCGAAAATCTTGATCTGACATGAAAGACCCCCTTTTCTGCTATGAGTATAGCATATATAATAGAAATAGGACAAGTCTGATTTTTTATAGTGAAGCAGGCTACGGTACCGCTTTTTGTTTTAAGGCATCAAGGAGCATCTGCATATCCTTCGGCATCGGTGCTGAAAAAGCCAAGTTTTCGCTTGTAGCCGGATGTTCAAAGCCGAGCAGTCGGGCATGTAGTGCTTGACGCTTGAGCTGGGCAAGGGTCTGTTTCAACGCCGCCGTATCGGCATCGTTTAAGGCGCGTCGTTCACCTCCATAAACAGCGTCCCCAGCGACGGGGTGCCCGATGTGTTGCAGATGGACACGGATCTGATGGAGCCGTCCGGTTTCTAAAGTGAGTTGAACGAGTGCGAATTGCGGATACCTTTCTATGACTTCATAGTGCGTGACGGCATGTCGTCCGTGAGTCTTAACCGTGGTCATCCGTCGCCGATCACGCCGACTTCTTGCGATTCGGGCATCAATCGTCCCGGTAACTTCTGTTGGTGTCCCACACACGACAGCGACATATTGACGTGTAATGCTGTGCCGCTCAAACTGTGCGGAGAGTTTCCGGTGCGCGACATCCGTTTTCGCAACAACGAGGATTCCAGACGTATCCTTGTCCAACCTGTGAACTATCCCTGGCCGCTCTACACCCCCGATGCCGGATAGGTCGGTACGACAATGTGCCAGCAGCGCGTTGACGAGCGTTCCATCGTTAACGCCGTTCGCGGGATGAACGAGCATTCCGGCGGGTTTATTTAAGACGAGTAAGTAGCTATCCTCGTGAAGGATATCAAGTGGAATGTACTCAGGCTCTATGGTGTCCAAAGGTCGCGGTGGCGGAAGCGTTAAGCAAACCCGGTCGCCATCGCGAAGCAGATAACTCGGTTGTTTAGCCACCTTATCGTTGACGGTAACATCGCCATGGCGAATGAGTCGCTGCAGATAGGTTCGAGACATCTCTTGTGTTGCGCTGATCAGAAAGCGATCCAAGCGGGTACCGCGATGCTCTTTTTCGATGTGGTAGACCGTGGTTTCGTTCTTCATTTAAGTCATTATATATCTTAACCTTAGTATTTGTCAATTACTTGATTAGTTATCAGTTGCCAGTACCCAGTTACCAGTTAAGATAAAACGAAGTTGGTAAATCTCGCCAGCAAAGAGGAAACTAATAACCAGTCCTCTGAAGTCTGACAACTGAAAGGCGACGTAGTCGCCGTCATGATAACTGAAAACTGAATTGATTTGACACTTAATATAGAATGTGATACGCTTTATGTATCAGGCTTTCAGATGCCGGATGACAAGGTGGCACCATGCGGAATATCAAACTCGTGCTTGAATATGATGGTACGAACTACTACGGTTGGCAGACACAGCCGAACCTGCCAACAGTCCAAGGTACAATCGAGGATGCCTTGGAAAAGTTAACAAAGACCCCGATACAAATCATCGGGGCCGGGCGGACAGATAGCGGTGTCCACGCGGCAGGACAGGTCGCAAATTTTCGGACACCCTCACAGATACCGCTCATCGCTTTTCAGAAAGGACTCAACGCCACGTTGCCACGGGATATTGTTGTCTGTTCTGCGACAGAGGTGTCCGCCGATTTTCATGCCCGTTTCAGTGCGACAAGTCGGCGGTACCGGTACACGCTTCTGAACAGAGAATATCCGAGTGCGCTTTCGCGACAGACAAGTTACTTCCTCTCGGAAGCACTCAATGTCGAACGCATAAACGACCTCAGTCAACTTTTGATCGGGAAAAAGGACTTCTCTTCCTTCCAAAAGACGGGCAGTGATCGCATAAACCCTGTCTGTAAAATCTACGAGGCGCGTTGGTGGCAGAAAGAGCCGTACGTCTATTTTGAAATCGAAGCCGATTCGTTTCTACGGGGTATGGTTCGCGGGATTGTCGGCACGGTCCTAACTTTTAATCGCAAGTTTTTGCTTGCAAGCGGCGCGAAAAACATGAAATATGAGGATGCTAAAACCGAGCTTCTCCGCATCTTAGAAGCCAAAGATAGGTCGGCAGCAGGGATGTCAGTCCCGGCACACGGATTGTCGCTCATCAACGTGAAATATAACGCCTTACCACTTTTAAGGTGAATAGGTATCGTCTATTGGGAATCAGTCAAAAGGAACTTTGGCAAATCACGAGTACTTGAGTCCCCCAGGGACATTATTGGTTAAAAATCCCTCTTAACTCTCACTGCGAGGCAAACTGAAGACTGACAACTACTCAAAAGGAGTTCTTATGAACTATAGCCAAGTCTTGAATGAATTGGAAACTTTAGTCAACGAAACTTTCACGCTTTGGGAACATAACCGCGTTGGCTTCCAATGGCGACACTATACATGGAACCACACGATGCGTGTGCGTGCGACGAGTATGGAACTCGGTAGACGGGAAGGCGGCGACGTGAAACTGCTTGAAGTTGCTGGCACGCTGCACGACATAACGAAACGATATGACGGTGATTTTAAGACCGACGATGAAGGGAAACGTGTCTTCACCCCTGATGGTTTCTGGTTAAACGAGTCGCTTACGCCCGCCGGTCAGAACATCGTTACGGAACTTTACAACAAGCATAACCTCCACGGTAAGGTCCATCACGAATCCGGGGCAGTTATTACTGAGAATATCTTAGGGATGTACGACTTCGAACCGGCTTTCGTGGAAGCTGCGACAGCTGTTGTCTTCGCACATCTAAAGCCTACGAACCTTACAGAGGAGAACTTTAAACTGCTCTACAATAGGATTGAAAACCAGATTCTTTATGATGCAGACACTATGGATCCGAACGTCGGCTATACCGGTTTTTTCCGAAACATTCACATTCACGCCTATTTCGCACTCCAACGCGGAAACTTTGATTTAGAGGATTATGTACGGAACCTGCCGCGCTGGATTAACTCCAAGCAGGAATTCGTTGACAAACTCCTAACCGAATCCTCTCGTGAACTTGCTCAAGGGCGGCAGGACAGGAATCAGCGGCTTTTCTTGCAAATGGTAGATGAATTAGAGGATATGGAGATCAATCGGAAATACGGGCTGCTCGGTATCATCGAATATTTCGTGAGCGAGAATGAGGACCCGCACTTCTTGAACCAACTTGACCACCTGACAACCGCGTGGCTACCGCAGCGGAAACAGTGGTTGGCTGAAGAGGAAAAAGACGCATCAGCCCGCGACCGTGCCCAAGCGGCTATTGATCGGGTTGACGATTTCCTGACGCTACTGACCCGCGAAAGCCAGGGAGAAATTTAGGACGCAGCTTGCTAAAAAGGAGTTTCCTTATGAATAACCCAACGACAGGCGAACATGGTGACATCGCCCAAATCCTGTACCCATCGGACCTCTACCGCTTTGATACAGCTGCCGATGGAATATCTGGAGGATTTCCTGCCGTAACCGCGGCAGATATTGATTATTTTCATCAGTACGGTTATCTCGTTATTAACGACGCTTTTAGTGCTACGGAAGTTGAAGCCGCGCTGGCAGGTATGGTGCATCTTATGGATGGAAAGTGTCCGGACTTCCGAGCCATCCAATTTGAACCGTCACTCGTCAAACAGAAGGACGAGATGGCGGGTCAGGAACGCCGTGATGCTATCAGGAAGATCTTCAGATTCGTAGACCACGAAGAACGTCTGAACGCGCTGGCAGCCCATTCGGGGCTGCTCGGTGTCCTTGAACAGATTATGGAAGATACGCCTGAACTCTTTCAAGATATGGCACTCGTCAAACCGCCGCGCTTCGGGTCTGAAAAGCCGTGGCATCAAGACTGTGCCTATTTTAACCTACCAGAAGGCACAACGGTTGTGGGTGTATGGATTGCATTAGATGCAGCGACCCCTGAAAACGGATGCCTACATATTATTCCGGGTTCGCATAGCGAGGGACCGATGATCCATTTCAAACGCCGCGATTGGCAAATCTGCGACACAGATGTCCCCGTTGGACGTGATACGATGGTGCCGCTGAAGCCGGGGGGTTGTCTCTTTTGGCACGGGTTGACGCATCACGGGAGTCCTGTGAACCAATCCGAGCAGCGGCGGCGTGCGCTACAGTTCCATTACAAACCGGCGAGTGCTGGCGAAGTTACAACCCAGGAACGTTTGGCGGTTTATGGCAGTGACGGGAAAGATGTAGACTGCTGAGTATTAGTTATCGGTTGTCGGTTATCAGTTATCAGTTAAACCGATAGCCGAAGACCGACAACTATTATACTACTTTTTCTGTTCTGGGAAGGGCGCACGGATGTCGTAACGTCCTTCAACAAACACCGGTAGCTTACCGCCTTCAACCAAAAGGTCGAGCGGGTTTGGACGCGTTGTTAGGGGGAAGGTTACTACGTCCTGAATGCGCAACGATTCGTAAATCGCCATGAGTATCTCTATCGTGCAAAGCCCGTGTCTGCCAGCGTTGCGGTGTTCATCAATATCGCCTTCGATCCAGGCTAACATCTCTGTAAACTGATTCGGTTCGCTTTGGCGGGGTTTGATCGTCTGCCACCCAGCGGCTTTGCTATTTAAGAGTTCAATCGTGCCATCGCCCCCACGGCGCAGCTGCCCATCATCGCCATAAACTGCATCGCCTCGTAGCCCTGGTTCTGGCAAATCGCTTTCGTAGATACCGCGGATACCGCCATCAAAACAGATTTCTGCCATACAGAGGTCTTCGGTTCTCACACGGCGTTCCCAACGGTCTGTTTTCCGTGCTGCCTGACCGATAAGCCATAACGGATCTGGATCTCCAAGGATAAAACGCATTTCGTCAACTTCGTGCGTTCCACGGTTCAGCAATCCGTGTCCGTCGCGCCGGAGCATGGCTTGGGGTTTGCCGATTGCGCCTTCTTGGATGAGTCGGCGTGCCTCACAGTTCTGTGGACTGAACCGGCGTTGGTGTCCGACCACCAATTTCACGTCGTGCTTCTCACAAGCCTCCATCATGTCTTGTGCGTCGCCGACAGAAGCCGCCATCGGTTTCTCGGTGATAACACCCAAGACCCCATTTCCAGCAGCGGCGATTGTTGGTTCAGCACGCACGCTCTGCCATGTGGTGATACTAACGATGTCTAAATTCTCTTTCTCACACATTTCATCGAAATCGGTATAGTGAGTTGGGAGTGCGAATTCTTCAGCGAATTTCGCGGCGGATGCTTCACTGATGTCGGAAGCCGTGACCACTTCAGCGCGCCCTGTATTGGTCCAATTATTTGCGTGGGAACGCCCCATGCCGCCACATCCAATAATTCCGACACGATATGTTTTGTCTGCCATCTGTTTTACCTTTTTATAGTTATCAGTTATCGGTTATCAGTTTTCAGTTAAGAGGGAACTTTGTAACAATTCACCGCTTCCAGGAGCCCACAAGTTTCGGCAGCTTGTTACATAAGCATTTCTTAACCGATGACTTCTGTCTTACAAGAATCATATATTATCAAAGATTGCCTGTCAATACAAGCGAATTCTGCGAAAGACAGATAACATGTGTCTATTTTGACACAATTCTTTAAACCCAAAACCCTTGTAACACAGTAGTTTGTAACAGGTACCCAATTGGCATCGTTTATGCTATAGTAGGGAGTAAAATCTCTATAGCCTGTGACGAAGATTTGTGAAGGAGAGGGAAAAATGGAAAAATTAATAATCAAAGGTGGTACCAGACTTGAAGGGACGATCCCGGTCAGCGGTTGTAAAAACGCGGTTCTTCCGATCGCGGTTGCTGCTGCGATTCTCGGTGACGGTGTGAGTGTACTACATAACGTGCCGAACTTAACAGATGTAATGACCCTTCGTGCTGTGTTGGAAGGGTTGGGTGCTACAATAAAATTTAAAAATTCAACACTCTATATTGAACCGATAAACCACTTGGAATATGAAGCCCCTTACGAACTGGTGCGAAAAATGCGAGCATCCATCTATGTTCTGGGGCCTCTCGTTGCGAAGCTTGGAAAAGCAAAAGTATCGTTTCCGGGCGGATGCGCGATCGGTCCGCGACCGATTGACTTGCATATTCGCGGCTTGGAGCATTTGGGTGCGGAAGTGATAGTAGAAAAGGGGTACATATACGCGCAAGCGGAACGTCTCATCGGTACAGAGATGTATCTTACGGGCCAACACGGACCGAGTGTTGGTGCGACAGCGAATGTAATGATGGCTGCTACGTTGGCACAAGGGACAACCGTCATCCGTGGTGCAGCGTGTGAACCGCATATCTCTGATCTTGCCCGTTTTCTGAATGCGATGGGGGCAGATATTGAAGGTATCGGTACATCCGTTCTAACGATTCGTGGGGTCAAACAACTTCGTGGGACTGAACATACCGTCATCTCTGACGATATTGAGGCGGGAACTTTTATTGTCGCAGGTGCCATTACCGGAGGCGATGTTTATGTTGAGGGGATTACTCAGCAACAAATTCCGGCTATTTCAGAGAAGATTGTTGAGGCAGGTGTTGCGTTAGATTGGGATGATAACGGCGTGCGCGTCACAACGCCGCGCGAGATAAAGGGCATTGATGTCTCTACGGCTCCATTTCCGGGTTTCCCGACGGATATGCAAGCACAAATCATGGGCATGCTCTGTCTGGCATCGGGCACCAGTATTATCAACGAAAATGTCCACACAGATCGGTTTATCCATGCAGCGGAACTCAATCGCATGGGTGCGGATATTATGCTTGATGGTGGCAAAGCGATTATCAATGGTGTGCCGAAGTTCAGTGGTGCGCCTGTAATGGCTTCCGATTTACGTGCTGGCGCGGTATTGGTTGCGGCAGGGATGGCAGCCTCAGGTGAAACCGTCGTCTCACGGGTCTATCATATTGACCGTGGGTACGAGTCTATTGAGAAAAAGCTGAATAACGTCGGTGCGAATATTAAGAGGGTTGACGCGTAAGGTTGCGCGTTTAAGCGCCCGCGAAAATAGAAAGGACAGGTTATTTACGGATGTTGCGAATCGTTCAGGCGCGTACGGCAGAGGCAGAGGATCTCCTCTCTAAGTTGAAGGCGCGCGGTAAACTCACAGACGAAAGCATCCTAAAAGTCGTCCGTCGGACTTTGAGTGATGTCCAAGCGGAAGGCGATAAGGCGGTTGTTCGATATGTACGCAAACTTGATGCTCCTCGTATCTCTGTAAAAGAACTAAGGGTGTCCCGAGAAGAAATCGGGGAAGCCTATTTAGAGGTACCCTCTGAATTTATAGACGCGATTACACAGGCGAGGAGCAACATCGAAAAATTCCACCAGAAGCAGTTACGGACTTCATGGATGTCAACAGAAGCCAAGGGTGTGCTGCTCGGTCATTTGATTCGACCGCTAAAGCGTGTCGGTGTGTGCGTGCCAGCCATCAGCCAGCTTCTGGTCTCTTCGCTGCTGATGAATGTTATCCCTGCTACGGTTGCGGGTGTCAAAGAAATCGCTGTCTGTATCCCGCCGATGCGAAATCGGGGCATCAATCCCTATATGCTGGTTACCGCCTCGGAATGTGGTATCCAAGAAATCTACAAATGTGGTGGTGCCCCAGCTGTCGCAGCGATGGCTTATGGTACCGATACCGTCGCGCCCGTCGATAAAATTGTCGGTCCTGGAAATCTCTATGTACAATTTGCGAAGAAAGAGGTTTATGGACATGTGGATATAGATAAATTGGCAGGCCCGAGCGAGATTCTTGTCATCGGTGACGGTACGGCTGACCCAGATTACGTCGCTGCAGACTTAATTTCCCAAGCAGAACATAGAGGCGACAGTGCCGCGATTCTCGTTACGCCATCGCTTGGGTTCGCCGAACAGGTCAAAGCAGCGATTGAGGTTCAAGGCGAGTCGCTACCTCGGCGCGAGGAATTGACGGAGGCTTTTGAAAACTACGGTGCCGCGTTTATTGTTGATGATATAGCAGAGGCGGTCGCTTTAGCAAACGAAATCGCGCCAGAACACCTTGAACTCCACGTCGAAAATCCCTTTGAATGGGTCGGAGAAGTTGAAAATGCGGGGGCTATCCTCATAGGTCCCTATTCGCCAGAAGCCGTTGGTGATTATATTGCGGGCCCGAACCATGTCTTGCCAACAGGTACCGCTGCACGCTATGCCTCTCCGCTGAGCGTTGACGATTTCCTGAAGAAGACGAGTCTCATCTCATACACGAAGGCGGCTTTAGAGGAAGTCACGCCTGCTGTTGTTAAACTGGCAGAGGTAGAAGGACTTGAAGGACACGCTGCCGCCATGAAAATCCGCTTTGAAGAAGATTAGACGACACCTATATTTATTTAGTGTACCGTTTTTTCGCAGATGCCCGGCGCAGTTCCAAACAGCGCCTACCGGGCCTGGGATTTAGGAAACATAGGAGATGCTTTTAATACCACTGAGTCTTTTGTTCCACCTTTCCGAACCCGATACATCTAACACAAAACCTGTTCTGTCTCCTGTTGCGACGTTTTCCATTGTTGGATATGATGCGGAAACGGGTGATCTTGGGATCGCTGTCCAATCCAAATTTTTCGCTGTCGGCTCGGTTGTGCCGTGGGCTGAAGCCGGTGTCGGCGCGATTGCGACCCAATCTTGGGCAAACACGACTTACGGACCTAACGGTTTGAAACTGCTCAAAAGTGGACTCTCAGCGCAGCAGAGTTTGGAACGCCTGATCACAGATGACCCCGGACGTGCAACGCGGCAGGTAGGTATCGTTGATGCGACGGGGAACGTTGCGAACTACACAGGCGATGAATGTAACGAATGGGCAGGTGCTGTCTCAGGTAAACACTACACGGCTCAAGGCAATATCCTCGCGGGTGAAGATGTGGTTAAGGCGATGGGTCAAGCGTTTGAGGAAACAGAAGGCGAACTTGCAGAGAAATTAATGGCTGCACTCTTCGCTGGGCAAGAACAGGGTGGAGATACACGTGGACAGCAGTCAGCTGCTTTGCTTGTTGTTCGAGAGCAGGGCGGTTACGGCGGCTTCAACGATCGGTATATCGATCTGCGTGTAGATGATGCCGAGAAACCGATTGAAGAACTTCAGCGGTTATTGGAGATTCACAAGCAATTGGTGCCGCGGTAAATGCTATCGTCAGCGACAGTGCGTACGACATCAGATTGCGCTATTAGACCCGTAAAGCTATTCGGTTGTTGGTTCATCTAATACGAGCCGTGGACGATTGAAACGGGAACGGATATAGTTTAGGGCTGATAGGACTGCTGGTGAACGTATGATTCGACGCTCCAATTTACGTTTGCCCGGAATATCGCTGATGACAAGACCAATCAATACCGTCAAAACGCCTTGCCCGGGTAAAGGTATCAGGATAATCCCAACTATAATAAGAATAATAGCAAGTAGGTTTTTCAGGACAATCAGAACGCCCCATAAAACAGGTCGTCTGATACGACTGACCCGCCTTTTGGCGAGAAAATAGTCAAAGGGTAGGTAAAGGATAACCAATGCGCAAAGGAAGATACTCCCCACTAAGCTGGCCCCGGAAATAATACCGACTACCAACCCGTGCGCTTTAAGCCATCCAAAGACAGCCAGACAAAAAGCTTTCAAAGTATCAGTATCAACGAACAACAAGAATACTCTCCTCTCACAACTTATCGGCGCGAAACAGCACCACCGTCAATCGTCATAATATCGCCGCTAATATAGGCGGCTTCATCGGAGGCGAGAAATAATACTGCTCCGATATAATCCCATACAGTTGCGCCCCGTTCAAGGGGCGGTGCGTCCACAGCGACAGATGGCAAATCAGGTAGCGTGTTATCTTCAGGAATATTTTGTGATGCGTTCATACCGGTTGGTGCGCCGCCACCGGGTGCTACAGCATTTACTGTGATCCCGTATGGACGCAGTTCTAATGCCAGACTCCGTGTGAGCCTATTCAGAGCGGCTTTGCTGACACAATAACTGAGCACCCCGATGTGTGATTCCTCAGCATAGATAGAGGAATTGTTAATGATACGTCCGCGTATCCCCTGCTCTACCATGACTTTAGCGACCGCCTGTGCGCATAGCAGACACCCTTTCACATTAACCGCCATGACTCTGTCAAATTGCTCCGGCGTAAGTTCAAACAGCTTCTGGGGACCGAGGATACCTGCGTTATTGAATAGAATATCAATCCGTTTAAATGCATCCACAGCCGTATCTACAGCCGCTTGAACCTGCTCAGCCACTGTAACATCCAAAGGCACAGCAATTGCTTTCCCGCCTTCGGCACGTACTTCGTCAGCAACAGCATCTGCGCTTCTGCCCCCGGCAACAACAACAGACGCGCCCTGGCGTGCGAACGCCAAACACGCGGCTCTTCCGATACCTAACGGTCCACCGCCAGCCGTTACAAATGCAACCCGGTTTTCAAAACGCATCTTG
>VYCT01000049.1 GCA_009843785.1 Candidatus Poribacteria bacterium
CACTAAAAACCTTTCACCACAAACCTTCAGAAAAAAATGGGGGTAAGTGACTTAAAATTTATTAAGTCCAAAACGACTAATTCCGATCGTAATTACTGGGTCGATGATCGCCGAGAAGCCGCCTCTGTTGAGGGTTCACTTGCGCGAGGATGGATTCATCAAACTGAAACTTATTCAGATAGGGTGGGTACTTTTGTGTAATCATCCGCATGGCATAGTGGACCTGTAAAAGGTACCGAGTCTCGTCACTCGTATTAGCAGAGCCACGATGCCAGACTTCACTACGGAAAAGCACCACATCCCCCGCATTGCACAAGATACTCTCTTCTGTCCGGTTATTCCACTCCGTTGCGCCGTTTGGAGAACATCCAGAATAATGGCTGCCCGGCACAAACTTCGTCGGTCCCAGTTCCTCATACATATCGTTGAGATAGTAATGGGCAGTCGTAATGAAGATGGGGACTTTGACGCGTGGATCAGAACGCACATCTGCTGGTAGACTGATCGGCAGCCAATCCGTGTGTAACCCCTGATCGGGTCGTCCCGGTCCTGTTATCCACGATTGCATCCCGATGCAATGACAATCCTCACCGTGCGTTGCCTCAGCAACTTCAATAATTGGTGACTTATCAAGGAATTGGAGATATAGGGAATCGCGATTAAACGAGTTATTGATGATTTTGTTGAGGAATCCGCCGCCATTTTCAGGCGTTTGGTGTCGATCCAAACACTCAGGGATTGTCTCTAATCGATCCATAGTGGCTCGCAATTCGGCAACTTATTCAGTGTCAAGCACGTTCGGGAAATAGACATAACCGTCTCTTTCCAATGCTTCAACTTGGCTTTCTAAGTCGTTATATGCCACGAGTGATAGGGCTTTCGCCATTTTCAGTACTCCTTCAAAGCAAATATTGGGTTGAAAGGGTGGAAGTCCGCCTTCCACGCTTCCATCCTTCTAATCTTCCGATGCTGTGCGGAAAAGAAGGAATTTTCCGTAAGTCCTATTCCGCTAATACGATGACACCGCACCCGATACGCGCACCCGCATTGCCCGAAGGTTGCGAGACGAAATCGTCCGCATCAGCATGGACAATGATACCTTTGCCGACGACATCTACGTCAGAACTGGTGCCGATTTCCCAGAGATCTGTCGTCAATGTAATACGACCGGTTCCATCTTCGCCGACAGTGATGTTGCCGATATCCCCAAGATGAAACTCACCTTCTCCCCACTTCCCGTGCGCAACATCAGTCGGATTCCAGTGACCGCCAGCGGATGTCCCGTCGGGCGCACTACAATCACCGTTTGCGTGGATATGAATGGCGTGCAGACCGGGGGACGCGCCTTGGATTTCAGCCGTGAGCGTGATTTGGTCGCCGTTTTGTGTGAAAACTGCCATTCCGGTTACGCCACTGTCGTTCAATGAACCAATCACGGCGTGTGCTTGTTCTGCGGGGGTTTCCGTTGGAAAAACGCCCGCTTGTTGCTGAACTCTCTCGCAACCTATCAATAGGATCGAAACACTGATCAATAGGAAACATACTGACTTTATACCAATAGACATTAAACGCGTTTTCATTGTGAGCTCCTTTAGTTATAAGATTGTTAATCTAACGTGAGTTTGATAAGAAAAATATGATGGAAAGAATCCCTAAAAACCTCAATCATAGTTACTCGGTCGATGATCGCCGAGGAGCCGTCTCTGTCGAGGGTTCGCTTGGGCGAGAATCGACGCATCAAACTGAAACTTATTCAGATAGGGCGGGTATTTCTGGGTAATCATCCGATTGGCATAATGGACCTGCATGAGATAACGAATTTCGGTACTGGTATTGGCAGCCCCACGATGCCAAACTTCACTGCGGAAGAGTACCACATCGCCTGCATTGCATAGGATGCTCTCTTCTCCCCGGTTATTCCATTCCGTTGCGCCGTTTGGAGAACATCCAGAATAATGGCTGCCCGGAACAAATTTTGTTGGTCCCAATGCCTCGGACATATCATTGAGATAGTAATGGGCGGTAGTGATGAAGATTGGGATTTTGACGCGTGGATCGGAACGAACGTCTGTCGGTAGACTGATGGGCAGCCAATCGGTATGTAACCCCTGATCCGGCCGTCCGGGTCCTGTCAGCCACGAATGCATACCGATGCAATGGCAATCCTCGCCATGCGCTGCCTCGGCGACTTCAATAACGGGTGATCTGTCAAGGAATTGAAGATACAACGGGTCGCGATTAAACGAGTTGCTGATGAGCTTGTGGAGAAAGGCATCGCCATTTTCAAGTGTTTCATCCCGATCGTGAGATTCTGGAATCGCCTCCAATCGATCCATCATTGCACGCAATTCAGCGATTTCATCGGCATCAAGCACATTGGGAAAATAGACATAACCGTCTCTTTCGAGTGCTTCAACTTGGCTTTCTAAATCGGTGTGTGCCACAAGTGAGAGGGCTTTTGCCATTTTCAATACTCCTTTCGGAGGATAGCAGGGGTCAACGTTTATTCAAAAAATATGTCTGCCCTGGATTTCAAGCGTCCGGATTTCCTCTAAGTGCTACCACAAAGTGATTGCCCGATACTTCAACTATACTGCCTTGAGTTTACGCCATAGGGTTGTACGACTGATCCCCAAACGTTGTGCAGCGAGCTGCGGCTTTCCATCAGATGCCTCCAAAACCCGTTGGACTAATTCACGTTCCAATGCGGCAAGTGGGTTGCTTTCCCTATAAATGACCTATTTGGCTCAGTCTTCATCAATAGACCAGGTGCAGTTGATATGACTGTCCCTATAAAATTGCTTCAGTGCAGGCTTATCGAACCAGAGCTGCATCTCTTTGCTCACAATATGACCGACACTGCTCACCTTGAGGTAAAGTCCACCGGCTGTCCATTCGGGCATGATGTTGTACTGTCCGGTCTGTGCGGCATAGATGCTGAGCAGTGCCAACGGCTCCATCGCATCAAGGTTTGCGGTTCTATGGGTATCCTGCAGAAGTTCAGCCACGCTTTTCCCTTCATGTCCCTCTTGTAACTCCGGTTTATCCATGACCTTGCTGTGCAGGATAAAGTTATCTTCAAGCGTGAAAAGACCACTATCGGCGTGTTGTCTACCTTGCAGCAGGTTGACCCCTATCCGCTCCGCCATCGCCAGAAATTCTGCTTTCGGTTCCACCCGATACAGATCCACCAACGCAAAGATATAAGCGGGTTCCAGAGCGGTTGTGTCAAAATTCAACGAGAGTGGGGAGTTTGTATCGGCACCGATGTCTCCGATTCCGAAGGCTCTAAACATCCTGCAGAGGTAGTCCCTGAACGCAGTCCTGCCCCCACAAACCCGATACCCACGCGCACAAACGGAGGTAAAGAGTGGCGTGATGTTTTGCGGCAGAAATGCACCGCCTTCTTTCGCACCAAAGTATAACTTCGCATCTCTGAAAGGTCCCTGTATCCGAAAACCTGTGAGATCCGTCCCATCAATAACGATGCTTTTCAGCGTCCTGTTTTTCGGATCATAGGAAGCGTCTAAGAAACCGATGATATGTTGCATAACCGCTTCTTTAATGTGCGCCATTTCGCCGATGCGACCATATTTTTCGGCATTTTCTACGATTGTCAGCATGCCCATCATTTGGGTAATTGTGTGGTTCAATTGGTTGCCGACATAGACCCTCGGCTCGGTCGCTTGCGGATACTTTCTGCCGAACACATTAAGCCCGCGTTTGCTACTTTGCGGATGCACCAGATTGGGCCAGATACCGGTCTCTGGGGCTCGCTGCTTTATAATCAGATTTAAGAGGCGTTCCGCCCATATCCGCGGTGCTTCTTCCTGCTTTTGATAGCCTAAGCTGTAAGCGGCGTAAGCCAGATCCAGTGCTACACTGATAAACGCGAGATCGCCACTGATGTCGGGGGTTTTGTATCCATTCCAAGGTCTGTTCCAGGTATTCGCATGATCGACCTGCTTTTTGAAATCACCGTGTCGGTTGTAGTGTAAGGCATCCCAATCCTTGATATTCGCCTCCCAAATCCCTTTCATCAGCATCTCGCCACGGTCCGGGTTTACGGCTCTCAGCAATTCCCAATACGGGTATACGTCCTCTATTTCGTGGACAACGCCTTTCATGCCGTATCTATTACCGGTGACTAAGTCCACATAGCCGTGTCCGCCCCAATGCAGAACACCGCTCTCTGGATACCAGTAGTTGTTAAACATGTATTCGGCGGCTTCTCCCGCGGCACGGACATATTTAGAATCCCCAGTAAACTGGCTCAAAGAAGCCAACAACCGCATCAGGTTCTGCTGATTCTGGAAGAAACTCCAGACTGTCGGTTTCGGCTCCGTGCCTGTGCGGTACGATGTCATAGATCTCGGTGCCTTCAAATGGTCGATATGAAGACAATCGGCAAAGAGCGGCATCTCTTTACCACTGTATCTATCTCTCCCGTATTCTATAGCTGTCCCTGCAAAAAGACTCGCAGCTTTCAAGAAGCGGTTACCCTCTATTTCGTCAGGACGCAACTGATCTCTGCCAATCCATTGATCCAATCGAGTGGTTTTCATAATCCCTCCATACTATTTTTTGTTTGTTTTTTCGTCCACGCGATAACGGCGGACCCGAATACGGCAAAGCCGAAAAGCGTAAAGGGCATCTGCCATAAAAGAAAACTCATGTGCGTATGGATATAGGAGTGTGCCTTGAAGATGATGAACCACGATAAAGGTGCCAGCATTGAGAACCATGTCGCCCAGATTAACGCAGTGAAGGGGCGGTGTCGCTCTGTCGGCATTACTTTATTGACACGCCAAAACAATAACGCCGACATCACTATAAAGAGAAATATCAGGTAATAGTAGCGGATTTTCAAGAGGAAGTTAGAAACGAAGTCGTTAGAGATAGATAGATAATTGTTGAGGTCGAAGAAAATACCGTTCATGTAAGTAATGACCACACTTAACGTACCCGCGTTCAGACTGGCAGCATATACAGGTGGAAAATCTTCCGCTTCTCCATATGTGCGTTTACCAAAAGACCAGATGATATGCTCAACCCCATCCATAAACCCATCTTTGGCAGCACCAATCTGGAAACACAGCATGATGAAACTCAAAAAAATGGCTACGCCTGAACCGAGTCCGGCTACAAGCGTCCACTTCACACATTGGCGACCCCTCCACCTGTCGAGAATCGCATAATAGACGAACGGCACCAGCATCATGACCAGCGTAGTGGTAATATACTCATAGCCGTTGATGAAACACTTAATAGAAACTGCGATGAAGATAACAATGCCAAACCTGATGAGTTGTCGGTCCAATGTTTCTCTGTAGCGTTTAAGGAAATACAAGACGACAATCATCGGTAAATAGAATGCCCATAGACTCCACCAGAGATTCTTTCCAAAGACCGTCAACCATTGAGACAACACAGCCGAACCTATAACGAATAGCGCAACCCATCCACCAAATTCTTCATAGAACCAGCCTATGAGTGCCGTCAATGCGATTGCTGAAAGTAAAGCTGTCAATACATAGAATAACCTTAGTTTCGTTTGAGGCGAAAAGGGAATGAGTCTATCAAGTAGACTAAAAATCATGCCTTGACCGCCAGGTTGTGAATTGTAGGTTGAAAATTTTTCAAAGGAGAGCTCGTAAAGATAAGCTGTATATTGGGGGCCCAGCTCCGTTGAAGGTATCCATTCCGCGTCCGTACTTTTCGCTGTCCCCCAACCATTCAGCCCGCCCGCTGAGAAGATGCCGTCTTGGCGAGATTTGACCATTCGCCCCATGATATGCGCTTCGGTGTCTTTCTGATGCGTGGCAAACCAATTCTGATCAGCAACTCGCCATGTGTTAGAGAAAAACCCGAAAAATAGGAGTCCAATTGATAGTGCCCATAAGGCTATCTGCTTTACGCGTTCTGATTGACTGAGATGGTTAAATTGCATATTGACAGGCTCCCACTGCTTTCGCGAGCAGAATATGTTAAAGTATCCGTCCTTTCTTAGGCACTTGCGAGTTCGGATACCAGCGGGAAGCGGAAGGCGGTGTCGGTTCAGGAGGCTGCAAAGAAGCGAAATCAGCCAACTTGGGTCGGATCTCGTCTTCCCAAATCCCCTCTACATCATCAAACGTCAGTGGTGTGTGATTCGACACTTCCACTTTGTATGCTGACAGCAACTCTTTCGTCTTTTCACCGAAATGCGCTACAATGTCTGCCACCATCTGTTCACCAACTTGACGACTCGAAGATGCGTTGAAAGACCCCATTGCGAAATCAGGGGCGCGGGCATCATCTGCCGGCATCCGCGACATATCTACACAATCTGGTGCTACCGCCCAAAGCACAGACGTTTCACCGCGTCCGGCGTGCCCGCCCAAGCCTTTACCGTCCTCAAAACGCTCAATATCCGCGCCGATGCTCATCGTCGAATACATCCGAACCCCGACATGTGCCTGCATGATTTCAATCACCACCGGCACGTCTAACCGATGCGGGCCCGAATGCCCCGAAAACAGGATCGCGCCGTGAAAACCCAACGCATCGACCGCTCGAATGTGGTAGCAGATATTCTTCAAAAACATCCAAGGCGGTATCGCTGTTAGCCACGGTCGTTCTTGATTCACTTGGTTGTGTCCCCATGAACCGTAGCCACCGATCTCATGGCAATGCCAGTAAAATGGCGGTGCGACAATCCCACCGTGTGCTTGCGCTGCCTGACACGAGCATTCGTGCGCCCGAATCGCATCCATCCCGACTGCGTTGTGCCAACCGTGTGGTTCGCACAACCCGTAAGGTAGATACACCATCGGACACGCCTCGAACGCCGCTTCCAATTCATCGGGAAACATCCGTTCCCATCGCACCTCATTCTGTCTCATACGATATCCCTTTCCGATTATTCGCGTTTTTCTCCAGGTTTCCGTCGATGCTTTGATGCATAACTATCGCCTTCGGCGTCATACGAAACGAACACCTGACCGTCTTCTACAACCAGTCGCGGTACAGTCCGGTGGCGACCATCGCGTTCGGGACCACGCATGACAGCGAATTGTTCCTCGGTCATATCTTCGACCATATCGCCCCACCGGTCCTGAGGATCAATCACACCACCGCCCCAATTGACATTTTTCGACTGATACTTAATCAATACCCCACGTCTGGGAATCGGATTTTTCCACACTAAGGCACCGTGTGTGCAACCGCCGTCCATAAAGAAGAGCACATCCCCGGCTTTCATGACCGGTTGTACGACTAAACCCATGGTATCATCGCACGTCCGAATGCCGCGTGGCATCGAGTACTGCGTCTTATGAGAACCGGGTACGCACGCAAAACCCCCCAGGTCCGGTTCGACATCGCGTAACTGCCATGTAATCGTGACGGTTTCAGCATAACTACGTCCATTTTTGAAAGCATAACCGCGTGATGGAGTCATCGGTTCATTGCCATCGTGGAGCGAGTGCCCCGATGTGCCTTGAACCGCGCAGAATACGGTCGCGCCCCCCATGCGATAGCCGCTACCGCCCATCCAATTCATTCGTCCTACCACAGCAGGGTGCGCAATCATGCGTCGAAATGGCGCGTTATAGGGGTCAGGTAGGTCTAACAAACCCGGCAGGAGCGGACGACCTGTGCCAGCCTGACTTATCGACCCGCGAGCTAATTCCTCGCCTACGACGATGCGATCTTGGAATTTATCCACTGCTTCATTGGCTTCTGCCAACCACTGCTCGTCCATCAGACCACGCACCACCAGATACCCGTTCAGATCCCAAAAGTAAAACTCTTTTTCATCGATCCCCGAATCTGGATCGCGGGTATAAATTGACGGATGAACGACGGACGAATCTTCTTCCACCCAGGTCTCTTCGCCGTCTGTCTTTAGCACAGGCGGTGGACTTGAACCCTTGTACCCAGGGACATACATGACAGCCTTTTGCGCAGGCGTTGCTTCCTCTGCCCATCTCGGTAAAGATTCGGTTTCGGAGTAAGGTCCAACTGGATTGGATTGAACCGCGGCACGCGCGGCATACCAGTAGCTCAACAACCTTTTCGGCTCGTCTTTCCACGGACGAACGCCTTGGAGCGTGGGCACTGCGACCAAAAATAGATCGCCTGCCTTGAGTGCCGGTTGTATCACCAACCCCATATCATCGACACCGGTTGCCAAGTCGTGCGGCGTTTCAACATTGCTCTTGTGGCTTGCCTGAACAACAACAAATCCACCGTCGCCTTCTGCGACATCTTCTAATGCCCAAACCGCTTTCACGCCCTGGCAACGCCGCTGGCCGTTTTGTTGGCGGTATGCCAAAGACGGATTTCTCGGTTCATCACCACCGACGAGTGTTGTGCCAGCTTCACCTTCTTGCTGCCCCAACAATTGAGGTGCCTGATCAAGTCGGAAGCCGTGTCCCACAATCTGGTTCAAATACCACACCAATTTAGGGTGTATTAGTAGATCACGGAACAATTCGCGGTGCGGACTGTTCCCACCTAACAACGTCTCACTCTCTCCAACTGCATCCAATGCCTCGTTGAGTGCCGCTACCTCTTCTTGATTGAGAACACCCGGGATATGTAGGTAACCTGCCACATCAAAAGCATAATTCTCTTCATTCGTCATGAGTTCGTTAGCCATTTGTCTCTCCTGTTATGGATCGATGGTCAAAATTGGTTTCGTTATTCAATAAGAATCATTATCACGTAACTCTCCGGTTTTGTCAAATAGAAGATGGGAGCAACCAACCCTTGGTGAGATTGTGGCTACAAACACCATTCGTAAGGACCGGGGCCTGTTCGGCGAATCATTTCGGCGATTTGCTGGCGCATTTGCGTGAGGCGGTTCTGGTGTTCCGGGAAATCAGCAATGTTTCGCATCTCGCCGGGATCGCCCTTTAGGTCGTACAACTCATCAATATCGAAACGGTTCTGAACATATTTCCAGTGCCCATCTTTTACCATCACACACGCTGCCAGTTCTTCCGGCTCGTTTGCGTTATGATAAATCGCATCAAGGCTGGCGATTTCGGCGAAGACCGGTTGACCTTCCGGTTCTTGCCCGTTTAAAATCGCCGCCGCAACGGATCGCCCATCAATTGGCGTTTCTGGAGCCTGACCCGCGAAACTCAGCAACGTCGGCATCAGATCCACACCCGCCAGAGGTGTTGTGACGCGAAAACTGGACGGCAAATAATTCTGCCATGAGAGCAGACACGGCACCCGCACTGAACCTTCATACATCAGACATTTCTCCGTAAAGCCGTGGTCGCCGAGCAACTCACCGTGATCGCTCATAAAGGCGACAACCGTATTCGTGCCCTCAAGCGCATTCAGCAGGCGACCTACTTGGTCATCAATGTGCGTGATGAGGGCGTAATAGTAAGTCATCATTCGGCGAAATTCAGCGTCAGTGACCGTTCGGGGGATGCGAAATTTTCCTCGCGTTTGGAATTCGGGTTTCCCATCGAGCGGATCGCGCAACGAAGCGGGTAGCGGCATCTCCTCTTCGCAATAGCGTGCTGGTAGCTCTGGCGGCACTAAGATACGCGGGTGTGGGTCTTTGATACTCGCAAATAGGAAGAACGGGACATCATCATCTTGTTGCTGGATAAATTCGAGTGAACGGTCAATTGTCCAAGTTGTGCGCTGTTGTCGAGGGTCTGTAAGCGTCCCAAATTCCAAGATATTTCCGTACTGCGTCATTCCGGGTGCACCTGAGCGATACAGGTTTTCAACCCCTTCCGTTTGAAAATAATCAAACAGTGGGTCCGGGTAGTCTCCAAGATAACGATAGGTACACCAAAAATCGGAAAATCCGTGTTGTGGACGATGGTCGTCTCCCAGATGCCACGGACCCACGATACCACAGCGATAGCCAGCGCGTTTGAGCACATCTCCGATAGTAATCCGGTCATGCGGCAGGTAGCCGCCGAACTCATTCACTCTTTTCGGTCCATAATTCCGCAGCTGCAAGTGGGCATGCGGATAAAGCCCTGTCAGCCAACTTGCCCGTGCCGGTGAACAGACAGGCGACGCACAGTAAGCGTTTTCAAAACAGACTCCACCCGCTGCCAACCGATCCAGATGGGGTGTTTGAACGATTGGACTACCGGCGAATCCGGCGGCATCCCACCGCATCTGATCACACATAATGAGTACGATATTGGGTCGAGATGTCGTGCTATCCATCTTCTTTTAACTTTACCTTACGGATGTCCTTTCTAATGTTCGCTATTCTATCACAAATCTCATAATGCGTGCAAATTATGGTTATCGGTTATCTACAAGAGAGATGTATTAAACGAAAACCTCTTAACCGACAACCGACGACTGATAACTGAAAACTATTATAAAGTTGTCGCCTTCTTTCTCGAAATCGGATATACTCCTACAGAGTGGTATCGGAGGATCATCCATTGCGCGACTTTTTAGCGAACGGAGTATCTATGAACATTGTCTTCCTATTTTCAGATGAACACGCCGGTGCTGTGATGGGGAATAGCGGGCATCCGGTTGTCCAGACACCGCATCTTGACCGTCTCGCTGAGCAGAGTTACACATTCGACAACGCTTATTGCAATTATCCAATCTGTACACCCTCACGCCTGTCCATGCTCACCGGACGCTATCCACATCAGATTGAAGCGTGGGATTTAGGAGCGATTGCGGATCGGCAGTACGCAACGTGGGGCGACTATTTGGCAGAGGCGGATTATGAAACTGTGTTATGTGGACGAACACATTTCAACGGGACGGATCGCCTGCTCGGTTTCTCCCATCGCCTACTTGACGATCTACCTCGATGGAGGCACACGACGGGTCATCCACCACGACGCACGCTGGACGCGCGTCGCGGCTCCAACTCACATGTCGCCGAATGCGGACCGGGGGACCATGAACACACGAGATATGACCAGAACGTTACAGATTTGGCAGTGGATTTCCTTCGCCAAAAAGCAGCTTCCCCAGACGAAAAACCGTTCCTCCTTTATTGCGGATTCATGCACCCACATTTCCCTCTAATTGCACCACCAGAATTCTACGCATTGTACGATCCAGACACGCTTGAACTACCTGCCACATGGAACGAACCGCTTGAATCACAGCATCCCATCATCCAACACCACCGTTGGGCATGGCGGAACGACAGCCCACCACCCGAAGCCGTTGTACGATGTGCGTTAGCCTCCTATTACGCGCTTGTTTCGTCGCTTGATGCCCAAATTGGGCGGATACTTGAAGCGATTGATACGTCTGAATTACGCAAAAACACGGTCGTCATCTATACCAGCGATCACGGCGAAATGGCAGGACACCACGGCATTTGGCAGAAGCAGTGTTTTTACGAACCGGCGGTGAAAGTACCATTAATGCTGCGTCTACCTTCCGGTGAGACCCGTCGCGTGGCACAAAACGTTTCCTTAGTTGATATTTTGCCGACTTTGTTGGAGGTCGCTGGTCTGGAGACACCACCTGATTTACCG
This sequence comes from Candidatus Poribacteria bacterium, assembly GCA_009843785.1. Classification (GTDB taxonomy): domain Bacteria; phylum Poribacteria; class WGA-4E; order WGA-4E; family WGA-3G; genus WGA-3G. The sequence goes on from VYCT01000049.1 coordinate 11,490, forward strand.
GGGAACAACCTGCTGGAGATAGCCCGACACCAAACAGATGTGACGACGCGCCCTGTCTTTTCAGAGTACCATCACATGGGCATGCTCAACGCCGGTTTCATGCTCAAGCGTGAGGATTACAAACTGTGTTATTACGTCGGAAGCGAACCGCAATTGTTCAACGTCGCGACGGACCCATTGGAGGACAACGATCTGGCATCAAAGCCTGAATATGCAGCAAAACGTAGTGAAATGGAAATTACCCTGCGTGCGATTGTCGATCCGGATTTGGAAGATGCGCGAGCAAAAGAGAACCAAAGGGTGCGTAGGTTGAAAGTTAGAGATGCCTAACTATTAGACTTCGCCGTCCCAATAACTCAGGCTTGGGTCTTTACGGTAAATCTTCCCAACGACATAAGGTAATACTTTATTGGAATCAGGATACTCGCTGACATCATGTGGCGTGGTAGTCCCCAAAATAAAGAACACAACCGGAGCATCTGTGTTGTTCACGAACTTATGCGCACCGACTGTACCGGGCGGAAATGCGATGAAATCCCCCTCCGTTACCTCCACATCACCGCGTGGGGTTTTAAGCGTGCAGGCACCTTCCATCACATAGCACATCTCCTCGCCGAAGTTGTGAAAATGCATCGGGAAACTCATTTTACCGGGTTGGAGACGTATAATTCGATACCCCAAATGCTTGCCACCGATGAGCGGGTCAATATCTTTGTCTTCAAAGTCGTAAGGGTGTGGTGCGTTTTTATAGTGCCACTCTATCTCATCAATATGAATGCGGTTAATATAGATATCCCGCCGCGCTTGCAAACAATCAACGAGGTATTGGCGCGCATCTTTAAAGATGGAGTGTCCATCACCGACAAGAATCGTGTTGAAGCGGAGTGCCAAGATTTTGCGCAGTTCAAGGGCTGCTTGAGGGGGATCGCTCAGTTTGCTATCGGCGAGTAAAGTCAACGCACCCATCGGTTCGCCTACCACGAGATCCCCAAACAGAACAGTCTGTTTTTCTGGGAAGTAGAGCGCAATCTCGCCAGGGCTTTTCCCGTAATTGAGGTGGACAGCATGTAAACCCGGTACAATCGCTTCGCGATCCTGCACTGTCCGCGCGGGTGTTATGTTCAACGCCGCCGCATCGGCTTCATGTACAATCACGTCAGCACCTGTCCACTCTTGAAAAATCGCGGCTTCACGTTCATGGTCGGCATTCGTGAGAACGATCGACTTCGCGCCACCGAGTGCCATCAAGTGTTCCCGGTCCGCATCGGACATCGCAACCGGATCTATAAGGATATTGCCATCAGGACGCACCCACAAATGCCCGTTAAAATCTATCTGCCGTTCCTGACTAAAGACACCCCAACTGTATATATCTTCAAAAATCAGACGTTTCATTCTTGTAACCCCATACGCTATTCGCTATGGGGACCCCTCCTTTGAGACAAACCCGTAGACCTCAAGTTCGTGTATGAAGGCTCTACCTAACTTTATTTGCGGTACGATCGCACCACGCCTCGGATCATACTGGCTGGCCTTCTTTTCATCATCGGTGGTGCCACTGATGTAGATGCGGATTGTATCCGTCACAACAGCACTGAAGCGCATTTTAATGACCGGACTTTCATTGTTCTGAATCTGCATAATTGCACGCCAACGTCCTTCGCCTTCCAATTTCTCGTATATCATGGCGTTTATAATATTCGTTCCGTTGATGGTAATCCGATGAATCGCCTTTTGCGTAGGCAAGTTTAGGTGAATCCACCGCCCATCGGCGTAACCTCTCGTCTTCACATCACCATCTATCATTTCCGGTGCCGTACAGGTGACCCCTTCCGTAACGGCGTAGTTGTAAAGTTCCTGCGGTTCGATCAGCATTTGCAGCACCTTAGATTGGCATCCTGAAAGGAGTACAATTCCAAGGAACATTATGAAAATAGAAACGTAACGTTGCATCTTTCCCTCCTCCTGTCTGTCCCGCTTTTTAGGATATTATATCACATTTTCACTTTTCTTTTAAAGTGGAATTCTACGAAAAGCGTTGCTTTAAAATCGCACTCCACATATAATGCATTATCTGTATTTAGAAGTAGAAGGAGAAAATTATGTACAAAAGTGCAATTTTGGGATGTCGTGGACGTGCACGTGGACACGCCCGCGCCTATGAACACGTCAAAGGTGGTAAACTCTCAGCTATCTGCGATATGAAAGAAGACCTGCTCAACGACTTCGGTGACGAATTCGGGATTGATGCGCGTTATACCGATCTCGATGAAATGCTCTCTAAAGAAAAACCGGACCTGCTACACATCGTTACCGCACCGGTGCTACGCGGCAGCAATGAACGTATCCGCTACCCACTGATGAACCAAGCATCCGAACACGGTGTGCCTGCAGCAATCGTCGAAAAACCGATTGCAGTCGAAAGCGAAGACTGGCGGCAAATCTCCGAACTCGCCGAACGCACTAAAACCAAATTCGTCGTCAATACACAACTTAACTTCCATCCAGAGAATCTTGCACTCAAACAAGATGTCGCTGAAGGAAAAATAGGTGCCATCAAATTTATTGAGGCAAGCGCGCGTAACCCACCCGTAGACCAAGCACCGCACGTCCTACAACTCGTGTCCTCTTATATTGATAACTCGCGCCCCGCAAAGGTACATGGACAAATATCAGGAGCAGGACAGCTGGATTCCGCCCAACCTTCACCTGCGAACGCCACGGCACTTGTAACCTACACAAATGGCGTGCAAGCCTCAGTCGCATTTGGACCCGAGATGGCACCCCGTGTGCTGCCGGATACTGGAAACAACCGACATAAACGCGTATGCGTGTTTGGTGAAACAGGGTTTGTACATTGGCGGTTTGAGAGCTGGGAGCGGAATCTACCCGGGACGGGTTACGAAGGTGGTGACATGAGCTACGGCGGACAAGACGTTATCGCGCAAGGCGGACTCACCGAAGCAGTGTTCGAGTGGCTCGACGATGAAAGCAAAGTGCATCCAACACATCTCAAGCAATCTCTCGCCGAATTCAACCTGCTTTTGGGCATTTATTATAGCGGTCTGACAAACACCGTCGTCGAATTGCCGTTTGATCCGCCCGATGGCATGATGGACATGTTCAGAGAACGGCTTTAAAGTAGTAGGCACGCTCCGCGTGCCGTTCACTATTTTCTTCAGGCGCCTTTCTTTCACGCGTCCTAAAATGGATAACCCTCATGAACAACGTTATTTACATGGATAACCATGCTACAACGCCAATTGCTTCCGAAGTGTTTGAAGTAATGATGCCTTGCCTCACCACGCATTTCGGGAACGCTTCCAGCACACACCCATTTGGCACTACAGCGAAAGATGCGGTGGAAAAAGCACGCCATCAAGTCGCTGACTTACTCGGTTGTTCACCAGAAGAGATTATTTTCACCAGCGGCGCGACCGAATCCGACAACCTCGCTATTAGGGGGATCGCCTACGCCTGTCGAGAGAAGGGCAACCATATCATCACAAGCACAGCAGAACATCACGCAATTCTTGATACATGTCACGTTTTGGCGGCAGAGGGGTTTGAAACCACATATCTCCCCGTAGACAAATATGGAATGGTAAACCCCGATGATGTTGAAGCAGCGATAACGCCAAAGACTATCCTAATGAGTTTCATGTATGCAAATAACGAAGTCGGCACGATAAATCCGATCACTGATATTGCCGCTGTCGCTGCCAAGCACGGCGTACTTTTCCATTCAGACGCGGTGCAGGGGATTGGGCAGCTGCCCTCGGATATGGAGGCACTCGGCTTAAATCTTGCATCTCTGACAGCGCACAAAATCTATGGTCCAAAGGGAATTGGCGCGCTTTACATGCGTCGGGGCTGTTCTCAGCCCCATTCGCTTTTCTACGGCGGTGGGCAAGAGGAGGGGGTTCGCCCCGGCACGTTGAATGTTCCAGGGATTGTCGGTTTAGGTGCAGCCTGTGAACTTTCAAAAAAGCACATGGCATCGGGAAAAAGCTGTGTGGCAACTTTACGAGATGCACTTCATCAGAAGTTAAACGCACACTTAGATGACATTCATCTCAACGGGCATCCTGAACAGCGGCTACCGGGCAACCTGAATCTCTGCTTTGCGGGTGTGCAGAGCCACGCGCATTTGGCGGGACTCAAACGCGTCGCTGTGTCAACTGGATCGGCATGCGATTCAGAATCAGTGAAGGCATCACACGTCTTGGTTGCAATGGGAGTTCCGAATGAACTGGCGTTGACGGCTGTCCGCTTCGGTTTAGGACGCTACAACACCGCTGAAGAGGTCGATATTGTCGCCGATGAGGTCGTAAAGGTCGTTAATCGGTTACGGGCATTGGCACCCGAATGTTAATATATTGCTTCGTCCACATTGAAATTGAGAGTAGGTCTGGTTCGTAGTAGGGCAATTCATTGCCCGTCCGCTTGTGGGTGATTTTGGGTGGCGTGTATTGAGAGTATATCTGGTTCGTAGTAGGGCAATTCATTGCCCGTCCGTTTGTGGGTAATTTTGGGTGGCGTGTATTGAGAGTATATCTGGTTCGTAGTAGGGCAATTCATTGCCCGTCCGCTTGTGGGTGATTTTGGGCGGCGTGTTTCGCAATCAATTCCCGCACGGCAGGCACCAATTCAATGGGCACTTCAATCAGCATGCTGGATTCATTCTGTAATGCCTCTTCAGCTTCAGCGACGGCTTCACCCTCTGTCTGTTGGTCGTAGTATGCGATGACGCTCTGGACGCGTTCTTCATCCCAACCGGGTGGAAATTCATTTTGTTTTTTCATCGTTTGCCTCTCTTCCTTTGCCTTCGGCGGTATGCTGTTAACGGTTTTCCTGTCAATTCGTAAGCCGTAATTACAAAGACACTATTGGGTTCCGGATCCCGAACATAGACGACTTGCAAATAGCGGCCACCTTGTGTCTGACCAAGGGCATTTCGCGTTTTTCGCCTTCCTTGCCAATTCTCACCAGGATTTAATAAAATATCTTCTACCTCGTCTTCGGTGACCGCATGATTATAAATATGGGGCAAGCCGGTTTCGGGATCGTCGTAAAAGCGAATATTCATTGCTACCTAACCTTTTCCTTGGTAAGCGAAAATAATTATAGCATAGATTAATATAGATTGCAAAAGATATTAGCAAGCAAAGGGTACCTCACGACTCACTACTTGTTGTTTTTTCTCTAATCATATGCTATACTTTCATCGTGAAGTTTAAACGCATAGTGAGGAGATGTGCATGTCATCTATTGCAGCCCGAACCTATCTAACCCCCGCAGAATACATCGCTGCCGAACGCAAGGCGACACTCAAAAGCGAGTACCTGAGCGGTGAGATCGTCGCGATGTCCGGTGCCAGTAACGAACATAATCTTATTACAGTGAATACATTAAATGTCCTTTACAACCAATTGGCAGACCGAGGATGCCGAGTCTACGCCAGCGATATGCGCGTCGGAATTGGGGCAGGAGTCTCTTATTTCTATCCTGATGTCGCTGTTGTTTGTGATGAACCGCGTTTTGAGGATGACGCTTTCGACATACTCATCAACCCAATAGTTGTGATAGAAGTGCTTTCTCCGTCAACTGAAGCCTACGACAGAGGCGAGAAATCCGTGCGCTATCGGCAACTGGAACCCTTGCAAGAATACCTTCTCATCTCTCAGGATCGGGTTCACGTTGAACACTATCTTCGTCAAGGCAAACAATGGGTACTCAGCGAATTCAGTACACTTGAGGATGTGTTATCACTCGTTTCAATCGGCGCGGAACTCCCGTTACGCCAGGTTTACAGATTTGTTGAACTGGAAACTGCTGCCTCCATTGAAACTGCCCGTAGCGTCTAAAAGAGGAAACCTGTCTCATGCTGACCGTTGAACAGATCATCGCTTGCGGATTGGACAAAACGGAGGCATCAGAGATTGCAGAAGCCGTTAATCAGATATTGCCAACACAGTCCCCGACAGCCTGCTGGTACGAAATTTCGCGCTATATTCTTACACCACAACACCCTTTTGCGCTCCACCAATTGCTTTATGAGACGGTATACGCCGATTTTGATACTGCAACATACGGACCACCCCCGGCATGGCTTCCTACGGACGAAGACATCACCAAGGCTAATATTACCCGTTTAATGGCTGAGTTACACATCAAAACCTATCCCGAATTCCACGCGTGGTCGGTCGCCAATCGTGATACATTTTGGCAGATGATGATTGATGTGTTGGGCATTAAAGCAACAGAAACATACACCGAAGCGCAAAAAGACGCAACAGGCATTTCCACAAAACTTGCGCAACTTAACATTGTCGAAAGCTGCTTTAACGCGCCTGACGATGCCATCGCGATTGTTACGCAACGTGAAAACGACGAAAACCTGAAAACGCTCACCTCTCACGAACTGGAATCTCTCACCAACCGGGTTGCAAACGGGCTTGTGGACATTGGTATGAATCAGGGTGATGCCGTCGCAATTGACATGCCGATGAACCCCGAATCTGTAGCCATCTATTTGGGTATCGTTAAAGCAGGGTGTGTTGTCGTGGGTATCGCTGATAGTTTCGCACCAGATGAGATCGCCACGCGTCTCCGCATCGGCAAAGCAAGAGCTGTCTTCACTCAGGATTACATCAACAGGGCAAATAAACGCCTCCGTTTATATGAAAAAGTGATTGCCGCGAATGCACCGAAAGCCATTGTTTTTTCGTGTGAAGGGAGTGGGACCGTCGCACAAACCGAACGCGAAGAAGATATAACGTGGCAAGACTTTCTGAGCGACACAGAGACCTTCATCGCTGTTCTGTGCTCCCCTGATGCACCTACCAATATCCTTTTCTCTTCCGGCACCACTGGCGAACCGAAGGCGATTCCTTGGACACATACCACTCCGATTAAAGCCGCTACGGATGCCTACCTACACCATGACATCCACCCCGGCGACGTGCTGGCATGGCACACAAACCTCGGTTGGATGATGGGACCGTGGCTCATCTACGCAAGCCTCATCAATAAAGCGACGATTGCCCTCTATAATGGCGGGTCTCCGACGGGACGCGACTTCGGTGTTTTCGTTCAGAACGCGAAAGTCAGCATGCTTGGTGTTGTGCCAACCCTCGTTCGCACATGGAAAAATACAGACTGTATGCACGGGCTGGATTGGCATGCCATTCGAGCGTTCAGTTCAACGGGTGAATGCTCTAACCCCGAAGAGATGCTTTACCTCATGGCACTCGCTGGCTACAAGCCGGTAATTGAGTATTGCGGTGGCACTGAGATCGGCGGCGGTTATATCACCGGTACACGCGTTCAACCCGCTGCACCTTCAACATTCACAACACCTGCACTCGGTTTAAATTTCCGACTCTTTGATGATAATGGAAACCTTTCTAACAACGGTGAAGTTTTCATTATTCCGCCCTCCCTCGGTCTTTCAACAAGTCTGCTCAACGCCGACCACAATGAAGTCTATTTTGCAGGGACACCCCAATCCAATCTACGCCGCCACGGAGATGCCATTCAACGGTTAGGTAACGGTTTTGAAACTGAACCGTGGCTCGCGGGAGCTAAATACCGGGTGCTGGGTCGCGTTGATGATACGATGAACCTGAGCGGCATCAAAGTCAGTTCTGCAGAGATTGAAGAAGTACTTAACATCGTTAGTGGAATTCAAGAAACAGCAGCAGTCGCTATCTCACCGAAAGATGGCGGTCCGAGCCAACTCGTCATCTATACCGTTCTGATAGCATCAGAATCTGAACTCACAAGACAGGATCTTCATGAGACTTTGCAAACCGCGATTTCAGAACATCTCAATCCATTGTTCAGAATTCACGATGTCATCGTTGTCGATGCTTTGCCACGAACTGCCTCCAACAAAATTATGCGTCGCCTTTTGCGCCAGCAAGCGATGTGACCTTTGCAAAAAGATTGACTTATGCAATTTTTTTCGGTATACTTAACAAATACCCGAGCAACAAACACTTGTTTTTTCAATCACCTTCGATTTTAGAAAATCACGCACTTGCAATGGAGACCACTATGGAAAAACAGTTCAAAGTTAGAGCCGCACACTGCGACTATCGCGCAACCGAAGAAGAGATTTATCAGACCCTCCGCCGTATCACCGACCCGTTGACCCGCGCTTGGAAACCGATCGAGAACGCCAAGAAGGTGGTTATGAAATTCAACATGATGAAGCCACCTGAGCGGATTATCTACTACGAGGGACGGCGGCGAGAATTAGTAGATGATGCCACCTGCCGGGCAGTACTGCGGTTGATTAAGGAGCATACCACGGCGCAGCTGATCGCGACCGACACAAACCCCTACACGCACGGACATCGGATGCCGCCCGATTTCAATTACCTGCACCACCTCAAAGAATTTGATGTGCAGTTTGTTGATTCTAACCTGCCGCCCTTTAAAGATTACGATGTCCCGGGTGGCGGTTCAATGTTTGACCGCTATACATTGAGTGCGTGTTTTGACGATGCGGACGCAGTCGTCTCGGTGGCGAAGATGAAAAATCACGCCTTCATGGGGATCACCTTATGCACCAAAAACCTGTTCGGATTACCACCGATGTTGCTCCCTGAAGGCAGGACACGCAGTTATTATCATCATCTTATCCGTCTCTCTTACGTGCTTCCAGACTTGGCACTCATCACAAAGCCGTGTCTCAACATCATTGACGCACTGACAGGACAGTGGGGCCGCGAATGGGGCGGCGTTGGTAGAATCTGTAACGCACTCATCGCAGGCGACCACCCTATTTCCACGGATACCGTCGGTATGCACTTGATGGGACACGATCCCGCATCTGACTGGCCGACACCACCCTTCAAACGGGATCGGAACCATATCCTCATCGCTGCACAGCGCGGATTCGGTACTGTCAATTTAGATGAGATCGATTGGGAGAGTGAAGTCGAGGCACCCTTAGCAGAATTTGATTCTGTCGAAACGGACAGTTCGGAAACGGTTGCTAACTGGCGAAAAACTACGTGTGAGCAGGGACTCATTTATCAAGAGAACCAGAAAAACCTTATCGACCAGTATCGTGACAATTTCATTTATATGCAAGGCGGTGAAGTCGTCTGGAGCGGACCGGATCCGTCAAACCTCGGCAGCCGTCGGCAACTCAGCGGCGAGAAGAAGGACAGCGCGCTCTGGCTCAAACTCGTTGATGCCGAAGAACACGAAGGCGAACGTTTCAATGTCTATGAGGACTGCCTGAAAGATTTTGCTGCGTAGTTTACATTGTGTATCGGCGAGGTTTTATGAAGTTTAATAAAATATTTCGGTAATTGACGGGCAATAATGCACGTCGCATTTGGGCGAGTACGCCGGAAAAAATCGTTCTACTACAAACGGACAGGTTCGTAGTAGTGCGATTCATCGCACGTTCCGACATTACCGAATCAAAAAATTAATCTTCATTCAACCCGCCTCCTAAAGGAGAATCCAAAATGGGTATCACCGACGCACAAAAGAAACAATTGGACGAACAGGGATGCATCGTCATTCCAGATGTGCTTTCCGACGAGGAAATCAAGGTCTATAGGGCGGATATACTGAGATTAGCAGAAGAAGAGAAGCAGAACGGATTAGCACGCCAACACACCAACGGGCACGGGCAGCACGTCCGCTGGTTAGTCAATAAGGGACAGATGTACGAGAGTCTCGTTGCCCGACCGAAGGTGATGCCCTTCTTTGAACACCTCCTCGGTCCGGACTATACCCTCAGCACGCTCACCTCCAACATCATCGACCCAGGGGCACCAGATGGTGGCTACCACGTCGATAGCGTCTTAGGGGCTATGCCAGAACCGCTGCCCAGTTTCCCACTGGTCGCTAACAGTCTCTGGTTACTCGACGATTTTACGCCGGAGAACGGCGGCACGCGTCATGTCCCCGGCATCCATCTCCAACGCATCAAGCCGCCCCCCGGCACGACACATCATCCCGATGAGGTGCGACTCTCTGCCCCGAAAGGCTCCGTATTTCTGTTCAACGGTGCGATCTGGCACTCCGCCGGTGCCAACAAAACCGACCGGCAGCGCATCGCCTTGATCTGTTTCTGTTGTCGTTCCTTCGTCAAACCGATGTTCGACTTCGTGCATCACCTCAAACCAGAGGTCGTCGAACGTGCCACGCCAACCATGCGCCGCATCTACGGCTTCGATTCCCAACCGCAACCACCCGACCAGCCTACGCAATAACAAGGAATATTATGCCCAACTGAGCTGAGCCGAGTATTCCCGGTGGGAAGCAATCGAAGTGTGACCTTGAGGTCGAGTTAGCGAAGTTGAAACTGATTAGTTCCGTTCAGTCATTGCTCCCTTGAGTGTTCCCCAAGTTACCGCCAGTTTTCCAACAGGTTCAACCGCCAACGCCAGTGTATGCAATCTTCTCACATCGGCATCACTTAACGCCCCTTCAAAAATCGCAACTTCGTCAATAGCACCGGCGTACCAGATACCACCCAAGTGCTGTGTATAGGCGATTGTCGGCTTCTGCGCAGCACCGTAAGCCATGCTGATGGGATCGGGTGCCGGGGTCGTCTTTTTCAACTCACCGTCCAGGTAGATACGGACAGATTTTTTGCTCTCAACAACACCGACGACATGATGCCACTCACCATCCGCGGGGAACGGTACATAAGCCGAGGGCCAATGCTTTGCCGCGTTCGCCGTGTCCGCCCGAATCCAGATGCCAACATTATTGTTATCAAGCAGTTGAATGCCGTAGTTGTATTTGTCGTAGATCGGATTTCGTGTGCCGAGGGTCGGCTTAATAATCGCTTCCATCGTCACAGAAGGGAAGAAGATGTCCTCACCCATGCGTATCAAATCAACAGCACCGTCAAAATCGAGATCTTCACTGCGAAACCCATCAATCTGGTTGGGTTTGCCCGTAATAGTTCCGGTGTTCTTCCCGAAAACATCTTCAACGTCTTTCCCTTGAACGGTGTCCTTGTCAAAAGTCCAAAGTGCCGCAAGTCCCATTTTGACCCTTGGGTCCTCGGCTGCTGCGGACTGGATCACTGTGATGGTAATTACGAAACCGACGAAAAGCAGAACAGAGAGAGACAATTTCGCTTTCATGAATCGTTCCTCCTTAGATTCTGAACCTTATCAATCGCGCCTTCTAAAACAGTGTTAATCGGACTCGGAAACCGGTAGAATATCGCGTTCAACTTCGTGAACCTTGTCTGGGAAGGTTTCGCCACGAATCCACATAACGGGTTGTCTTTTTTTACTATTCAGTGCAGCAGGATGCGCCCATTCTGCTTGGGCACTGAGGTAATGGATGACATAACTACGGCGGAAGCGCAGGCTGTGGTTATCCGTACTCTTATGCAGGAGATGACTGTGGAACCAGATAACTGCACCGGGTGGCACTTCGACAGCAACGCCGTCTTCATCACGGGCACCGCGTGCCAACTTGAATTCCCTTTGTTGTGAGCCTTCAAGATCGTCATGCTCAAAAATATCCCACTTATGGCTGCCGGGGATAACATAGAGACAACCATTTTCGCGATCTGCTGTGTCAATGGCTGTCCACGTTCCAACAGTCGTCTCGGTATTAAACCGGTTGCGGAAGTAGAACTTGTCCTGATGCCACGGGAAACCGAGACCAATCTTCGGTGCTTTCCAGATAAACAGATTATTGATGCCCAGGATGTCTGGACCAAGAATGTCAACGAGCGGATCCGTTAGACGCGGATCGCGCACGCGGGCAAGAAATTCTGGGCAGTAACAACTCGGATGATGAATCTTATGCATCGCATAGATGCCTTGTTCCTCTATTTTCCCATCTCTGACCAGGGCGTTCTGATTGATGTTTGTGGACGGATACGGACGTTTTCCATCAACAACGTCTTCAGCGTCACTTACCCCCATTTTTTTCTGAAGGTTTGTGGTGAAAGGTTTTTAGTGTT
>VYCT01000347.1 GCA_009843785.1 Candidatus Poribacteria bacterium
TGACCGAAAAGTCAATAAACTTTACCTTCAAACTCAAAGTTGAAAGAATACTAGTTACATAAAAACTACGTGTGAGAGGTTCTTCGTCGACGGGGATCCACGATGTGATTATATATCTGAGACACCAGAAAATGATACGGTGTCAAGTTGCGATAACTGGATCAAGCTTTTCTGTGGTGACTAATATAGTAGAGCCCATAATTATTTGCACACATAGGTTAGCCGTAGGGGTTGGGTTACCCAACCCCTACGAGCGATAAGTGTAAACTTATTTTCGGATTTTACTATAGTGGACAATGCCGATTCAGGATCGCAATAAGACTTTCATAACACCAGCGGTGGACAGACTGCTTCTCGCAGTAAGTCCACTGCCTCTTGCCGCTTTTTACTTTCAAAGGAGATGAGACACATGTCAAGGCTGACTGCTTTTCTCACTTTAACGCTCGCTTTCCTTAGCACTTTATGTGCCGCAAAAGAACTCCCTACAGACGCGCTTATTCGTGGGGTAAATGAAGCAGGCGGCACTATTCGGAGTGGCGAAATTTCTGCTATCGTTACCATCAAACGTACTGCTCAAAAAACAGAAAAGGAAATTGAGGTTTGGAAACAGGCACACCGAGAAAAAATGTTGAAACGATTCAAACCTCATGCCCTTTTCCCTGATATCGGATTGAAGGAATATGATGAGGAGTATCTTCGTCAGCAACTTGAATCCATGGCCAACTCGTACCGAGAACGGACAGATGTTCGGCACGTCACCACCCTCTTTCAAATACTTACAGATGATCCCTATTTGTATCAGTACAAACTCACCGAGCAGGAAGTAGAACCACTACCGTTAGACAGTAAAAACGCACAACAAGCCCAGGATAGCAACTTTGTCCTCCTCGCCCACGATTCGAGAAAACAGGTGAAACAGACTATCGGATCCGCCTTGGGTGCCGCGGCACCGCGCTACTCAGTCGAGTTTTTCGGACCCGGTATGCAGCACGCCGGTTATTGGGGATTTTCTGCCTTCGGCCGTTCCGGGATCCCTGTTCCCTCAGAAGCCAAAAACATAGGGGAAGAGCAGGTAGATGGCATTCCCTGTTACGTCCTTGAATTTACACAACGCGGGTGGACCCGGAACTTATGGATCGAGATTGCCGACAAAAATTTCAGCGTACGCAAAGTTGAAATCCGAAAAAATCCCGAGGACTCTGTTATAATAAGCCAAATAATCTATAAACATTTTAAACAATTCGGTGAGGTCTGGTTTCCAACAATCTATGAGGGCATCAACTATGGAGATGATGGCACCCTCCGAAACCAAATCCGGATTGAAACCATAGCTGCCCAATTTAATGTCAAATTTCCTGAAGACTACTTTGACATTGACCGAGATTTTTATTATCAACCAGGCCCGCGTCGCCCTCCTGAATTACAAGGTTTTGGGCGGGCACCCGTAACGCAAGGAACCGAGGCAGAAGAACTCCTCTTGCTTTGTGGTCCGCAAAGTCTGCTGAGAATTTGTGAGATCCTAAGCGTTCGAACAAATCTCAGCGAACTCAAAAAGTTAACCGGTTTTAACCCCAACAGCGGTACAACGATGCTTGGGTTGAAACGGGCAGCTACCTTGAAAAACCTCGCGCCTATTGGGGTCAAAGCGAGTTTGAATCTATTAAAAAAGAAAAAAGTACCATTGCCTGCCCTTGCTTATGTGGATGGAAACCATTTCCTCGTTTTTGAGGCAGTCAATAAAAAAGGTGTTGAAATCTCAGACCCCGCACAGAAATACAATCCACATCTCACCTGGGATAAGCTATCAGAGATATGGAAAGGCGAACTCCTCATTTTCGATGAAAAGAAGGCACGCAAAGAAAAGACAAAGCAGGGCCCCCTTGCATTCACGGAAACACCTGAATACGATTTTGGGAAAGCACTCGGTGGAAGTGAAATCAAACACACTTTTACTCTCAAAAATATCGGGCAGAAACCCCTAAAAATTCTGTCAGTGACAGAAACCTGTGCTTGTACTGCTACAGTTCTTTCACAGCATGAGATTCCCACGGGCGGCACGGGGAGTATCTCTGCTGTTCTCACCGTGCCTTCTCGGAACGAGCATGTACAAGAAAGTTTAATGGTGCTCACGAATGACCCGACGCAAAGCACCTTAACACTTACGCTAAAAGGACAGGCCTTTATTCCATTAACAACGTTCCCAGAACGACTCACACTTGGAAATCAAAAGCCGTTGCAAGCACCGCTAACAAAACGTGTTTCTCTACACCTCCAAGACGATGTCGAAATATTAAGTGTCAGAACCGATTCAGAACACCTCAAAGCAACATTAGAAACAGTCAACGATATCCCTTATGTAATGGTAAAGTTATTACCAACTCTTTCAGTTGGCCAATTCTCTCACAACCTTTTAGTAGATTACACATATCAAGGACAGCAAACAACTCACAACCTTATTGTATTCGGACAGATACTCGGCGATTTACATGTTGCCCCAAGCAGGCTCTTTTTTGGCCTAATAAAAGAGCCGGAGACAGTTTCAAAAACTATTACAATTTCCGCACGCGATGCTCAACCCTTTAAAATCACATCTGTGAAATCTGACACAAAAGGGATTGTTTTTAAAATCACAATGGATGAAAGTAAGGCACGCGCCCAAGTCACTGTCTCTATTGCCCCCACAGCAAAACAAGGTGAGCTTTCCGGGGACATTGTGATTCACACATCCAGTACCATTCAACCAACATTGCGGGTTCCATTTTTTGGTATTCTCGCAGACGCTAACTGACAAAAAGCGGGTAAATGAAAACAATTTTCACTCAGTTCACCCCCATTGGGACATGGTTATTGTTCTGTGCGATTCTGTTTACAGCCTTCTGGATTCGCGTTCAAGGCGTAGACACTATCCCGAAAGGGCAGTTTACCGGAAATGATGCCTATCTCTACTATTGGCAGGCACAACTCATCTCGGAACACGGACAGCTGCCAACACGCGACATGCACCGATGGCTACCCCTCGGCAGAGATTTAGAACAAACGCTAAATTTCTATTCTTATACCCTTGCTTATGCCTACAAAGTGCTCTTGCTTCTGTTTCCGACACTCTCACTTTATCAGTTGACACTTTACGCACCGGTTATCTGTTTCTGCGGTGGGCTCGCTGTACTCTGCTTCTTCATTTACCGGATCCACGGATTCCTCTTTTCTAGTATTGTAGGTGTGCTCTTAGCAACCTTTCCTGGCACCATTGATCGCAGCTCTGCAGGATTCAGTGACAGAGACAGTTGGTGCCTTATGCTTGGTGTTTTTACTGTCATAACCTATCTTGCTTCTTTGCAAGCACAGCCACCGCGCAGGCGGCTCTTATGGACGTTTGCAAGTGGCTTTACTCTTTTTCTCGGCGGCATCAGTTGGGAAGGCTTCGGCGTGTTCATGAGCATCGTTCTCGTTGTAGAGCTCTGGCGATTTATCACTTCAGAAACGGAAGAGGGTTTTCGGTACTATCTCTTATGGGTATGCACTTTCGTCCCGACGCTTTACTTTGCGTCCTCTGCTTATCGAAACGGACAGGGTTTCTCAACACATCTTTCTGCTTTCATGCTAGTCCCACCACTCGTACTTTTAGGCATCCGGGCACTCCGGTGTTTCCTGATGTCAAAAGCACAAAAATTCCGCCTACATGCCCGAACGCTCGCTCTCGGTTTAACGCTTGCTAGCAGCACGATCGCGATCGGCTATGTTTTCACCCAACTTGACACATTCACGGATACCACCGTTCTATTAAGTCAAAACCGACTTATGCGAACGATTGGTGAACTCAAGAATCCCAATTACAACTATTGGGTTTTTCGATTCGGCAGTCTCTTTTTCTTAGGCAGTTTGGGGTTTATAGGTGTCAATATACACCTATGGAAGAAACTCGGTACTATTTTAGTGTTGCCGCTTGCCACCTTTGTACTCACCACTTTTTTTCGGGGAAAATTGGAAAATTATCTCGGAAGCGTTGCATGCAATAACCTCTTTTTCTTATCTATTGCGTGCATTGTTATTGGATTTCTTATCGTTGCATGGCGACGTAGGACACAGCCAAAAAATGAATACTCTTATGTGGCTGTCACCGCATGGTTTATTTTATGGGTTGCTCTTGCACGAGGCGCAGTACGATACGATTTCTTTATCGGTATACCCCTTGCTGTCTTTGCAACGATACTTATCCAATTTATATCGGATACCCTGAGTAAGGAACTTAGTATCTTGAAGGTGCCCAAACGGCTCCTGAAAATGGGAATAACGGTTACAAGTCTTGTCCTTCTCCTATTCTGGACACCTATAGGTGCGCATGCCAAACGTGCTATTTTTGCATCAACCTCTATGCAAACTGCAAAACCCGGGAACAGCAGCGTTGCACAGGCGTTCAAGTGGATGAAAGCGGAGCTCCCCGGTACTGCAGTCGTCGCTGCACACTGGCCTTATGGCAGTCAACTCAATGTCCTCGCTGGTGTTAAAACTATCATTGACCAAGACCATTACATACAGCATTGGATATACCTCTACGAGCGGTATGTCTACCACGCTGCAAACGAGCGCGAAGTGCTTGAGTTCCTGAAAACACACGGTGTAACACACCTCATACTAACACTTGAAGAACCCATATATACCTTGCTGCGTAGACGATTGAGTGATGCATTTTTACCTGTCTATCCGAAAGACAATTTCTCAAATGCAGACGTGAAAGTCTGGGCGATTCACTATCCGCCGGACATTCAGCCACATCCGAAATATCTCGCAACAGAACCAGAAAAATAAGAAAACGCCGTCCTCCACGTTTGTCCGCTCTTAACCGTCATCCTCATCACCAATTTAGACTGCAAAAAATTCAGGATGATTTATTTTTTGGTTTTTTCGTCCAATTTCGCACCCCCCAGGCCCGGTAGGTTCGGTTTCCTAACCGCACCGGGACTGAAAAGAGAAAATCAAACATCTATGAAATCCAATAATTTATCTAAAACTAAATACCCCTGCAAAATCAAATTTTTGTGAGGATATTCAGTAGGTTAATCTTTTCAACCTTTATTGTTATTTTGGAATGCGTAGGGCATCTATCTATGAATTAATTCCAGATCATGAGCTCTTGCTCAGCCTTGAACCTGAAGAATTAGCAGGCGTTGTTTTGGAATATCTTCATTCCCTTCCAGAGTCGGATAGTCAGTTTAGTTTCCATAATTTTAGTTTGCCCCATACAGTGGCACAATATCCTAATGAACATCAAAAGGAGATTACCAAAGCACTCAGGGAAGCATGGATGTGGCTCCAAAATGAAGGATTGATTATACCTACCCCAGGATTTCATCTGGATATGGTTTCTATTACAAGGCAAGGCCTGCGCGTGAGAAATGCTACTGACTTGGAAGCCTATCGTCAAGCGAATCTATTGCCCAGACAACTCCTTCATCCAGCAATAGCTACAGAAGTTTGGCTTTCCTTTTCACGAGGAACGTTTAAGAAATGCCACAACATATTTACGAACTCCCCTTCGTGGAAAGGTACCAAAAAGCGATACCGCAATTAAGGGGCGATACCTCTACTGCTGCAGTTACTATTCAGAGTAAAACTTGTGAATTCGCGCTCTTACGAACGACACAGCGGATACAGTATTTCGTTCGAGTACAAGAGGTTTACACAACTTCCTCTGAAATTTCTCTCAGACTTCTACCAGAATGCCTTGAAGAAATTGACTTTTTAAGCGCATTAAAAGAGTGGAAAGGTGCCGATATTGCTCTTGCGTACCGTGACCAGGCTGCATGGGTTGTGCCACAGTCGGTTGCTGAAACTTCGTCTGGATGGGAAATTGTGCTGGAAAAGAGTAAAGAACAAGGCAGACATCACGAGACTAAATTCGGTGAACTGACAGGAGACCAGCTCGCCGAACTACGAGCCAAGCGGATCCTGCTAAATCAAAAACTTGGCGTTGCCAGTCCCTGGTTGTTTGAATATCGAGTGCGGAACGGAATCTCACAACAATATAAGAATGGACTTGTGGTTCACGAATCCCCCATCCCGCAACTTTACCTGACTTTTCAAGATGCACCCGAACAGTTCCTGAAATTTGCCCGTCTGGTTTCTGTGCTTTTCCTGAAATTGACACACACAGTTGAAGAAATACTCCAATTAAAGTTGGAACTGCAAAAATTATCGGAATTTCCAGGGCACTCCAATGGCGAAAACCATCGGCATCCGCGCTATCAAAAGATCCAAAAAGACCCTGCGTTAAAGGTTCGCTTCAAAGGGCGACGGCACCAGTATTTTCCAATCAGAGACGCTACTATTCTTGAATTTGAGGGGATTTGTCCTCTTATTAATCAACACAAACCTGAAAATGACTCCGAGCCGTCGTGGCGTTAAGAATCCTCTGGATACATCGCCTCAATAGCATCGCCGTACCGCGCTATGATAACATTCCGTTTCAACTTCAGCGTTGGGGTCATCTCATCATCTTCCTGCGAAAATTCCTTTTCAAACAGTGTAAAACGGCGCACCTGTTCAAAATCCGCAAAATCCGTCAGACGACTCCGAATTTCGCTTTGAATGTGCTGTTGCACTTCGCGGGCTTCGAGCATCGCTGAAAGATCATCTGTCTCAATACTGTTCTCAGATGCCCACGCCTTAAGCGCATCAAAATTCGGCACAATCAACGCAGCAAGATTTTTGCGTTCGCTACCTATTACCATAATTTGGCTGATGAACGGGCTTTGCACTAACACACTTTCGATCGGTTGCGGCGCGACATTCTTACCGTTGGAAAGCACGATAATATTCTTTTTTCGGTCGGTAATCTTAACAAACCCATCTGCGTCAATAAGACCGATGTCGCCCGTGTGAAACCATCCCTCTGCGTCAATAACCTCTGCCGTCGCGGCATCGTTGTTGAAGTAACCTTTCATCACGTGTGGACCGCGGGTGAGGATCTCACCGTCTTCAGCAATCTGGACCTCTATACCGGGTACCTGTGCACCAACAGTTCCGAACTTCCACTTTCCCGGATGGTTCATGCTAATCACAGGCGAGGTCTCCGTTAATCCATAGCCCTCCAAAATCAATATTCCCGCTGCATGGAAAAATTCAGCGATAGATTGCGGCAACGCCGCACCACCTGAGACGAAAAACCGTAGCCTTCCGCCGGTCGCTTCCTTCAACTTCGCAAAGACGAGTTTATCAGCGATACTTTGCTGCAATTGCAAAATCGCAGACGGTTTTCTACCCTGTTGAATTGCGGAACTCACTGCTGAACCGACTGAGACACCCCAATGGAAAATTTTCTGTTTGACGGACGAACCCTCTTGCACCGCACGCAAGATTCTCTCATGCATCGTTTCATAGAGCCTCGGTACACTCAGCATCACCGTAGGCGCGACCTCCTTCATGTTCTGCGCCACCGTGAATGTACTCTCCGCATAAGCGATCTTCGCGCCTGAGAACAGTGGCACGTAATGTCCACCGAGCCGTTCAAATACATGCGATAACGGCAGGAACGATAATAACACATCGGTTTCACTGACATCAATCAGCGATTTGCACGCTTCTACATTTGAAATAAAATTCGCATGCGTCAGCATAACCCCCTTCGGATTACCAGTTGTGCCTGATGTATAGATAATCGTTGCGATGTCATCTTCGCTCGCAGCACTATCGGTTTCCTCACCCGCTAACTCGCAGACGGCTTGGAATTGGATAACACCTTCCGGCGTTTCATCTTCAATTGTATCGAAGATAACTATCTGTTCAAGCGTCGGAACCTCATCTCGAATAGCCCTTACTTTTTCCAACTGCTTTTCCGTGGACACACAAATAATTTTTGCACCGGAATCTTTCAGGATATAGCCAACCTGTGCTGCGGTTAGCGTTGAAAACATCGGGACAGTTACCGCACCCACTTTGAGGCTACCAAAATCCGTAATTGCCCACTCCGGACGATTCTCGGAGAGAATTGCGACCCGATCGTTCTTTTCCACCCCAAGCGCATTAAGTCCTTTACTGAACGCAGCCACCGATGCGTCGAGTTCGGTATAAGAGATGTCCAAATAGGTGCCGCCTTTCGGTTTGTGTGCCAGTGCCGCTTTGTTGCCGTAGTGCTGAACCGCGGCTTCAAACATAGATATTAGCGTCATGTATAGCATCCCTCCTGCTGTTGTTTTGCTATTATCCTATCATACAAACCCACACAAGTCAAATTAATCGTGCCACCTTGACCGCTTTTTATACCTAAATTTTCCCCGCAATGTTGTTTTTTTCTTGCATTTGTGTTGCAACTTATGCTAAACTATTACAAATTACCGCAACAGAACGCAATTTGGACGGAATTTATCAGCAGGCAGACCATAAAAATTGGTGCCGCTATAAAATAAGTGTTCGCAAAATTGTGGAAAGTGTGGTAGACTCTATCGTAAAGTCATCCGCTTCTGCCTGAGGAGACATCAAATGTACGATAAGAAAAATCCTAAAGCTGCTGGTGCAAGCCCTGACAGGTACGACCTGTTTACTGAAGATGACGAAGAAGTTGAAGAAGAACTCACCTCTGAAGAAGAGGAGATGAATTCCGGCTATTCGTTGCAGCTAATTCACCACCTTATCGCCGAAACACCGCCGGAGGACCGTCGCCGCCGATGGCTCCTGGAGCTGCGGCGCGCCATTCTGAGTGATGAAGGTGAGTTTCGGGAGAGAATTCACGCCATTCAGCAGGAAGCGCTCCGTATCCACGCGGAAATGGAGGCGCAGATCGAAAAACTCACTTCACCCGCGAATCGTATCGGCACCTTGCTCGGATTGCCGAAAGATGACATCGCACGCGTCATCGTCGGTGGTTCTGAATACTACGCGAACCTTGATACCGAACTTGATCCCGCAACCTTGAAAAAGGGGTTCAGTGTACTATTGAACGATGCATTTGTCGTCGTCGGTGAACTCGGATACAACGATGCCGGACCCATCGCAAAAATCGCCGATGTTATACCTGATGGGAGACTCCGTATTGGGCAAGAACCTAACGCGCAAACTTTTATCCTTGAACGCTCCGCAGACCTCACGGATGTCAAACTCAAACCTGGCGATGAAGTCAGGGTGGACTCCAACTACCGGGTCGCACTTGAACATATCGCTACCAAAGAGACCGACGCTTACGCACTCGAGGCAGTACCGAACATTCCATGGTCTAAAGTCGGTGGACTTGACGAAACGATCCAACGGATTAAAGATACGATTGAACTCCCTATCCTGCATCCCGAACTCTTTTCACGTTTCCAATACAGTGCGCCGAAAGGGTTCCTGCTCCATGGACCGCCAGGATGCGGAAAGACACTCATCGGTAAGGCAACTGCCTATAACTTAACCCAGCAGCTCCAAAGAGAGAGCGGAGAAGATGTTGAAGGCTGTTTCCTTCACATCAAGGGACCTGAAATTCTAAACATGTGGCTCGGAGAATCCGAACGCAAAGTACGTGAAATATTTCAAATCGCCCGTGAAAAAAAGGAAGATGGCAAGTTAGCTTTTGTGTTTATAGATGAGGCAGAGTCTATATTAGGCACACGACGCGCACTTCGGTCCCATAGCATCTCAAATACGCTCGTGCCAATGTTTTGTGCTGAGATGGATGGTATTGAGTCTCTACAAGATGTCGTTATTATTCTCGCCACGAACCGTCCAGACCTCATCGACCCTGCTATTCTGCGTCCCGGACGCATTGATCGGAAAATTAAAGTGACCCGTCCAGATGCAGACGCTGCAAAGGATATATTCCGTATTTACTTCACCCCCGAGCTACCTATCGCTTCAGAGGTAACCCCGGATTCAGAGACAGAAACAACAGGCGAAACGCCACCCGAAGTTATACCGCCTGAGAAGGCAGTCGAAGACCTGATCGCACAAGTGGTTGATGAAATGTTTCGTGAGGACGAGGACAATAGATTTCTTGAAGTCTCTCTCAGGAGCGGCAGACGCGATATACTTTATCGTGGGCATCTCTGTAGTGGTGCTATTATTGAGTCAATTGTACAGCGCGCTAAGGAATCCGCACTCAAACGCGCAATTCAGAATCCCGAGAAAGAAGGCGGAATCTCGCGGGCAGACCTATTAGACGCACTCGCCGCAGAGTACCGTGAGAGTGAAATCTTCCCGCCGACCGAGGCAACCGAAGACTGGCTCAAACTCCTTGATTACGACCCAGCGAACGTCGTCAAAGTTACACCTTTCAAAACTGAAAAGCGCGAACGGCGTAAAGCGTCTACCTCGCGCGTCATTTAGGAGGATGGTTTTGACCAAGAACTCGCGCCTTAGCAAAAGTATTTGTAGACGAATTCTTGATCAAAGTTTTCAGCACGATTTTTTTCAAAAAATCTTTCGGTCCTCAGTTAAGAGAAAGACTCTATATAACAAGCTTCCCTCTTAACTGACAACCGACAACTGATAACCAATAAATGGAAAGACTCTTTGGAATTGAAACTGAATATGGAATCACACTCGAAAATGAAGCGCACATTGATGCCGTCAAGCAGTCGATTGAGTTGATAAAAAGCTACCGTCAAGAAGATTTTCGACCGGTGTGGGACTATCGCGGGGAAGACCCGTTTCGAGATGAACGCGGCTTTCGAGCAGACGCACTCTCCAATCATCCTGATGAGAAGGAAGAGGAAGCGCGCGATCGCAAGCGCAATAAAAAAGAGCGACTCTCTTTTGCCGAAATTAAAAGCGATCACATTCTTGTCAACGGGGCACGCCTCTACAACGACCACGCACACCCGGAGTATTCTACGCCTGAATGCAGCAACCTCTTTGACCTTGTCGCACACGATAAAGCAGGCGAACGTATCCTTCACCGGTGCGCTGAAACACGCAGTCAGAAACTCGGAAAACGCGTGCTGCTGTATAAGAATAATACCGATTTTCACGGGCATAGCTACGGGTGCCACGATAATTACTTGATGGCGCGTGAAGTCCCTTTTGAGACACTCAAAAACGGAATTATGCCGTTCTTTATCACACGCCAAATCTTCGCAGGCGCAGGGAAACTTGGCATTGAGACTGAAGCCGGGCTCGCAACGCCGGGGCACTACCAACTATCCCAGCGTGCTGATTTCTTTCACGTTGAGGCAAGTGTTGATACCATGCACAATCGCCCTATCGTCAATACGCGCGACGAACCGCATGCGGATGCATCTAAATTCCGTAGACTCCACGGCATCGCAGGCGATGCAAATATGTCTGAATACGCAACGGCTCTCAAAGTCGGTACCACCGCACTTGTTATTGCATTGATTGAACAACGTAGAATTCCAGACAGGCTGGCACTCGCCAATCCGATTGATACCATCAAGACCGTGTCGCATGACCAGACCTATCGCTGGATGGTGATGACCGATGACGGAAAATCGATGTCCGCAATCGACCATCAGCGCGAGTACCTCGCACTCGCACAGAAACATCTCAGCGATGGTGGCGCGTTTGAAACCGACTGGGTCCTCGCGGAGTGGGAAGATACACTTAACGCTCTTGAGAAAGAGCCTATGTCTCTTATTGATCGGATCGATTGGGTCGCGAAGAAGTGGTTACTTGAAACCTTTGCAGAAGAAGAGGGCATCGCATGGGACGATCCATGGCTCCAGAGTTTGGATTTAGAATATCATAACATTGACCGGGATGAAGGACTCTACTACGGGATCCCAATGCGTCGGATCGTCACAGATGAACAAATTGAAGCAGCTCTTCATAATCCACCTGTTGGCACACGTGCCTACTTTCGCGGGCGTGCTGTTGATCGGTTCAGCGAGTCTATAAAGGCAATCCAATGGGATAGTATTACTTTCACTGTCAATGGACGTACCCGAGAAGTTAACCTTAACGCACTCGCCGAAGCAGACATCGCACAGCAATATAATGAGGCTCTTGACGAATCACCGACCGTCGAAACATTAATTAAGAAATTGCGTTTATGAGAAGATGGTTATCAGTTATCGGTTAGCAGTTTTCAGTTAAAGAGGAGTATTATCCTATCAATGTTGCTGTCGAGTTACAAGGGGGGACCTCTCAACTCTCGCCGCGACGTATGCAGACTGCAGACTGCTATTCTTTCTGACAACTGAAAGATTTTTTTCGCAGAAAAAAATCGTACTGATGACTGACAACTACTAAAAAAAGGAGAATTAAAATGGCAGCCAATATCATTGCTCAGCTTGAGCGCAAGCAGAGAGATACAAAGCCCATCGGACCCGGTGATGGCGATGGTGATAACGACGGACCCAAGCGTCAGAAAGTCGATCGTCCGGATACGCAAGAATTGCTCAAACGCATGCGACGTGTTGACAAAGATCAATCCCGGCGTTACCGCCAAAGAACGGGGGAATAATGCACGATAAGGGTGATTTCCTGAATCTGAGGGGCGCAGGACACCAAGAACTTGCGCTGCAGGGCGCAATAAATCACAAAGGCGACTTCCTCAATCTCTTGAAGCACGCAAACTATCCCTTGAAGATAGAGGTGCCACCGGAAACCTTGCGACACGGAGCAGATATCGAAATAGCACATAGCACCACCGTTGTTGCTGTGCTTTACCGAGATGGAGTCATGATCGCAGGGGACAGGCGTGCCACCGCAGGCACTTCTGTCATCTATGATCGAGCCGAGAAAGTTTTGCAAATTGATAGGCATTCGGCACTTGCTATTTCAGGTTCACCCGCAATCGCTTATGAAATTGCCAGAATATTGGAGCACTCGTTCCAGTATTTCCGGCGCAGCCAACTCCAAGAGTTAAGCCTCGAAGGCAAACTTCGGATGTTGTCAAGACTCATCCGAGAGAACTTGTCGATGGCACTCCAAGGCATCGGCGGCGTTATCCCGATCTTCGCACTATACGACCTGAATGCTTCAGAGGATGGGAACGGTGGAAAGATTTTCTTCTATGACGCACTCGGCGCACATTTTGAGAACGTTGATTTTGCAACAACTGGCTCCGGTTCTATCTGGATCCGTGGGGTGTTACGCTATCTCTCTCGGTTTGGCGAGACAGCCTTGCACGAAATGGACCAACGGCAGGCAGCCATGACGATCTTAAGACTCTTGGACATCGCCAGTGAGTACGATGCCGCAACGAGCGGATATAATGCTAAAGTGGAAATTTTTCCAACTGTCAAAACCGTAACACGCATCGGCGTTAATACCCTGTCTGATGATGATTTAGCAGCATGGTACGCTGAGGCACAACCAAATGCAGAGGAATAGTTATCGGTTGTCGGTTGACTCGCAATGAGAGTTGTAACTGACAACTGAAAGATTTTTCGCAGAAAAATCGTACTGACAACCAACAACTATTAAAAGAATGCGAGATGAACCATATCGCTGGATAGAAGCGATTCAGGACCGACGCGATTACATTGAAGACGAACTTCGATTGGGCAGTCCGGTCGTAGGTGTTACCTACGACGAAGGGATGATGCTTTTGACTGTCAGTAAGGGACAACGTAAAATATTTGAGGTACATGACCGGATCGCACTGTCCGCAATCGGACACCCGGCTGATATTGAACGTTTACGGATGCTTGTTACCGACACAGCCAGCGTCCAAGGCTTTCAAAATGCCACTGAAGATATAAATCTACACCGGCTAACTAACTATACCTTGGCACCCGCTTTTAAGCAGGCATTTGAAGCCATTGTCGGTGAGGCTTATATCATCAAAATGTTGCTCGCTGAACTCGGCAGCACTTCCGGAAAAGACCAATTCACTGGAATCAACTTTGATGGCATTGTCCGAACCGACCCATCTTTCGCAGTTATCGGCGGAACAGAAAGCATTGAAACAGGCATGCAAAAATATCTTACCGCCGCAAAGACTGACACGGACAGAAATTTAACGACCGCGTTCCGGTTGGCGTTAGAGACTTGGGCAATCGGTAAAGAATTAAGTTCACGAGAGCCGGAAGAAACGGAATCTGAGGAAACCCAAATAGATACTACGCAGATGTACAAGCTGATTGATACCGCACGTGAAGAAGGTGAAATTGAAGTAGGGGTTTTGGAAACCGCACAACAAGGGACAAGTAAATTCCGACTCCTTACCTCTGAAGAAATTGAAGAGGCATTGTAATAGTTAACAGTTATCAGTCGCCAGGTAAGAAAACTCTGGCGACTGGCAACTGGCGACTGGCAACTGTAAAAAAAAAATGAACAAGCGCGTTTTTGGAATTGAAACTGAATTTGGATGTATGACAGATACAGAGCGGATTCGCGGTACCTCTGAAGGGGTCGCCGCGCGCGTGCGGGACTATGTTTTTGATGTACTTGAATTCGGGCTACGCGACATCCACTACCGAGACTGGGGAGAACCCCCGGGGAACGGTGGATTCTTGTACAATGGCGGCCGGCTTTACATTGATATGGGACATCTTGAATATGCAACCCCTGAGTGTGCTACACTTTTTGATCTTGTCGCTTACGATAAAGCTATTGAACGCATCATTAACAACATCCTTACTGAGACAGGGTTGCCGACTGCCTTCTTCAAAAATAATATTGACCATTTCACGGGTGCCACCTTTGGGTGTCATGAGAACTTTCAAGTCAGCCGAGAGGTGCCATTTTACCGGGTCGTCATCCCAACACTCCTGCCGTTCTTTGTTACCCGACAAATTTACGCCGGGGCCGGCAGAGTCGGTGTCTACGATGAGATGGTTGAGTTTGGGACCCAAGATGTATTGGAAGGGCAGCAGGAATTAGCTGAACCGCAGCATTATCAAATCTCGCAACGGGCTGATCATATTGTCACTGAAATTTATGAGTGGATTCAGTTCAGTCGGGCTATCATCAATACAAGAGATGAACCGCTCAGCGATTACACAAAATACCGACGACTCCATCTCCTCGTCGGGGATTCTAATATGTCGGAGTACGCTACCGCACTCAAGGTCGGAGCGACTTCACTCTTGCTCTCAGCTATTGAAACCTTCTATGAAATGCACGGTGAAAAACTACCCCTGCCAGCGTTTGAACTTGCTGACCCAGTATACGCAATTCGACATATCTCTCGTGATAATACTTTCAAATGGCGAATTGAACTTAAATCTGGAAAAACAATTGCCGCTGTCGATTTACAACGCGAGTATCTCAACTTCGTTCAGAATTTCATCACTGAACACGACGAAGAAAGTCAGTGGATCCTTTCGGCATGGGAATCTATACTTGATGATCTTGACAAAGATTGGGAGCGGGTTATCCCGCGTGTCGATTGGGCCGCAAAAAAATGGTTGCTTGAAACTTTCATCGCCGAAGAAAAACTCGATTGGGATGATCCTTGGATCAAAAGTCAAGATTTAGAATATCATAACATTCATACAGAAAGCGGACTATACTACGCACTGCAGGCACATGGACAGATGGCGCGCGTTGTCACTGATGAACAGATTGAGTATGCTATTGACAACGCACCACAGGATACCCGGGCAAAAGTTCGGTCTTTCCTGATGCGAACCCTTACACAAAATCAGATGCCTTGTATCGTTGATTGGCATCAGATCTACGCTGGACATACACAATATTTTGAAATGAAAGAACCTCTTGATACCAACATCGCGAAGGCGCAACGATGGATAAAAAGGCTACGGAAGCGACCTTTGCGCAATTGATGTGTAGCGATCACGTGACGAAGAATGGTTATCAGTCTTAATAGTTTTCAGTTTTCAATTATCGGTTAAGAAAAGAACTTGATATATAAAGTCTTTCTCTTTACCGAAAACCGAGTACCGAAAGATTTTTCGCAGAAAAATCGTACTAACAACCATTCACGTAGCACAAGGAGAAAACCATGCCTGAAAACAGATGCATACACACGGATTGTGAAGGATTTTACCGTCGAGACTTTATAAAAGCGGGTGCCCTTGGATTGTTCGGTTTGAGTCTCACTGACTTTTTCCGACTCAAAGCACAAGCTGCAACCGCAGAGGCAAGTGTTAACGCACCCAGTGCTTCTACAGGCACTGCTACATCCGTTATCCTTGTTTGGTTAGGCGGTGGACCAAGCCACCTTGACATGTGGGACCTTAAACCGGAGGCGCCTGAAGAGATCCGAGGGCTTTTCAAGCCAATAGCCACCAATGTCAACGGCATCCAAATTAGTGAACATCTCCCCAGACTCGCACAGCAGACCGATAAACTCTGCATCATCCGTTCAATGACCTCTCCAGAGGCAGCGCATGAGCGTGGAACGCACTATATGATGACGGGCTATCAACCCTTACCGGGTTTTGCTGTCCCGGGATATGGGGCCGTTATCTCTAAACTCAAAGAGCAACGGAGTGCTTTGCCACCTTACATCTCTGTTCCAGCACCTGTCGCTTATGGCGGCGGTGGATTCTTAGGCGCATCACTCGCACCTTTCTCACCGGGCGGCAATCCCGCGAGCAATAACTTCAAAGTACGCGACCTCGAACCCCCAAAAGGCGTCTCTTTTGAACGGGTTGAACGCCGACGCTCTTTACGCCAAGCCGTTGATGCTGCCTTCAAAAAATACGAGGCAGGCAACCCTGCCGCGGAAGCGGTTGACGACTTCTATACCTCCGCTTATAACTTGATGAGTTCCACCGATGCCCGTGCTGCGTTTGACCTCAAAGCCGAACCCGACAAAACACGCGACGCATATCGACGCGACACCTTCGGACAAAGTTGTCTCCTCGCAAGGCGGCTCGTTGAAGCAGGTGTTAACTTCGTCACAGTCAGCAACGGTGGATGGGATAACCATAACAATATCTTCTCATCTTTGCCCGGCAAACTCAGTGCTTTCGATCAGACGATGGCTACCTTAATCACGGATCTCAGCGATCGCGGATTATTGGAAACCACGCTCGTCATCGCTATGGGTGAGTTCGGCAGAACACCGGTCATCAACAGAAACGCTGGACGTGACCATCATTCCCGCGTCTTCTCGATCATGCTCGCCGGGGGCGGGGTACAAGGTGGACAGGTCATCGGGGCTTCCGATCCACTTGGAACGGAACCTGCTGAAACGCCGGTACGCCCAGAAGATTTATCAGCGACACTCTATCAATCCCTCGGTGTTGATTATAATCAACACCTCGAATCGCCAGACGGAGTCCGTATCGTCCTCTCACGCGGCGGTAGACCTATCCGGGGAGTCTTGGCCTAACATCTTTTGTGCTGTAAGCGCAAAAAAGGGAGTATGGAAGAACGGAAGAATGGAAGATATTCGCTTCCATTCTTCCAATCTTCCAAATATTTAGCCTTATGCGCACGAAGCGGTACCATTTCATTTTTACCTCTATTTTCTCTACGATGGTTGCACTTTGCGGTTTTGCAGACCAGCCGCTGTCGCCGATCTGGTCGCTTGAATTTAGCCCGGATGGGAAGATGCTTGCTATCGGGAAATATCAGTGGGTTGAACTCTGGGACCTGGAAACACAAAGCATTATTCACACATACGAACCGCATGCTGGGGAGGTTCGGAGCCTCAAGTTCAGCGAGGCACGCCATCACGATGAGCGTGAGCGCGTGACCTCACAAGCAGCTACGAATGATCAGAAAACATCGTCATTGCGGCTCTATGCAGGCGGAGGTGTGCCCGCCCAAAGCGGTGAAATACGAATTTGGGATGTCGCCTCTGAAGAACTCATAAAAAGCTTTGAGGTTCACGGTGATACCATTGAGTCTATTGCCCTCAGTCCAAATAACGCAACACTGCTCACCGCCAGTATGGACGAATATAGTGCTGTCATTGATGTAACGCGCCTTGAGGATACTGAAGATCCAATAGACACTCAAGCAAAATGGCTTACCCAACACGTCGGGAGAGTCCTTTGCACCTTGTATCACCCTCAAGGAACTTACTTTGTTACCGGTAGTGAAGATAAAACCATAAAAGTATGGAACCCTAATACTTTCAACGTCATGGTGAACTTTGACGCAAACGATGACGCTGTTTATAGTCTCGCCTATTCAGTTAATGAAAGTGTGATAGTTTCAGGATCTGCCGATAATACCGTCCGGACATGGCGCGTTACACCCGCCGGAGACGGCGAGGAGGTCGCAGTCGGGCGAGATTCACTGGAGATGACCGGGGATCTCGTTCGTGAATACGATGGGCATCAAGGTGCTGTTTATAGTGTTGATGCAGCACTCGTCCTACCAAGACGCGCAAACAATCAGACCGCAATGATCGCCTCCGGTAGCGCAGACACTTCCGTGATTATATGGAACCTCCGGTCAGGCAACCGTTATAGCACTTTTGATGAATCGACCGATGCGGTTTACGCAGTAAAATTCAGCCCGAATGGCGAATTCGTCGCCGCAGGCGGTCGCGATGGCAAAGTACGGCTCTGGAATCTCCGCAGACGGGCATTAACCCACCAATTCTAATATGGCAGGCGGCTTTCAGCAGTCAGCAATCAGGATGCCTCAGAGTGAGAGTTGTCAGAAAGAGATTTTGGGATACCCCGAAAACCTCTTAACTGAAAACTGACAACTGAAAACCAATCCTCTGATAACTGATAACTGGCAACTAATTTGGGAGGGTCTTTCACGATGCTTACCAATACTATACCCTTTTTGACTAAGCAATATAGCCTTGCAAGCATAATCCGAATGCTTTTCATACTGCTCTTTGTTTCTGTTACGCTTCCGACCTTCGCACAAGGTGCCCCGCGACTCAATTCTCTATTTCCAGCGGGAGGACAACCCGGAACAACTGTTGAGGTCGCCATCCAGGGGTCCGATTTAGACGGGGCACACCGAGTCATTGTTGAAGGAGAACCTGGCATTAACGCACAACTTCACCCAGCTGGCGGTGAAGTTGATGATACCCATAAACCTGTCTTTGAGGCGAATTGTGGACAGTGCCACGAACTCCGCTCTCCGAGTAACCGATCAATGACGCCAGCACAGTGGAAAGCCACTGTTCAACGGATGATTACGGAGAAGGGCGCAGAGATCAGCGCAGAGGCGCAGACACAAATCAACGCCTATCTCTCATCCGCTGCAAGAGCCAGTGCTGGGTTAACCGCCGAATTATCTATCGCTCCAGATGCACCCATTGGGCTTCGCGAAATTCGGATTGTCGGCAAGCACGGCACCTCCACCGCATGGCCCTTTGAGGTTAGCCACACCCCGGATGTCGTTGAAACCGAATCCAATAATACCCCAGAATCCGCAACGACTATTGAACTACCAAGCCTTATCAACGGTGTTGTGAATCCGGGGGGCGACGAAGATTATTACGTATTTGAAGGTACCAAAGGACAACGGTGTGTGTTTAGTGTCAAGGCGTACCGCCTTAACAACATCAGCCAGCAATTCTTCAATCCAACGATCTCTGTTTTTGATGCCAAAGGCGTTGAACTCGCACGCAGTAACGGGTTCTACAGCCTTGATCCCCTCATTGATATAACGCTTCCTGACGACGGTCCCTATCTTTTACGCATTCGAGATCTATTGCATCGTGGCAATCCAGATTCCGTTTACCGATTAACTGGCGGTGTTCTCCCTTACAATACTTATCTGTTTCCCGCAGGCGGAACAGTGCCTCATGGAGAAATGGACGAGGCAAGTCTAATAGAGACGACAGGTTCTCTTTCATACGGACCTCCCACCCCTCCGAAAACCAACACTGTTCAGTGTGTTATTGGCGGTGAAAACCTACCCGAAACGGAGTGGCAGGTCAAGTTGACTGAGGCGGATCAACCCGGACTCAAACAGATTCGTACGCCGTATGGCATCTTCCCCTTCGTTATCAACGCCCATCCTGAAGGTGTTGAAGAGGATATTGAGCATCAGACCACTGCTAACGAACCCGCTACACAGGATACGACAACACAACTCACTGAATCCGAAATCCTTTTTGAAACAAAATGTAGTGCCTGCCATGAGCTCCGTTCACCGAGCAACCGCGCACTCTCTGCCGAGGAATGGACAAGCACCATTACACGCATGACGAATAAAGAGAATGCAGACATTACACCGACTGAACGCGACCGTATCATCGCTTTCGTCGCTCAGGAAGCACAGCGGTTAGGTGAACTCATCGCACGTCAGCTCGAACACGCACAACACCTCACAATCCCTGGCGCCGTCAGTGGACGTATCTCAGAACCGAGGGAGGTGGATTATTACCGGTTTACCATTTCAGAAGGCACAAGCCTCGGGCCCTGGTGGGTGATTTTCCCGTTTGATAACGTTGATGAGAAGGGGTTTGATACCGTCTACCCACCTGAAACCGAGATTGATTTTGATAAGGAGTACGTCGGCAAAGAGGGGCGAAAAATCGGGTGGTATAAAACCAATCGCAGGGGTGAGAACGTCTTCTCTAACGTGCCTGAAGATGATGTCACCGGCTACGCCTTGACCTACCTCGAATCTGACCGGGATCAGAACTATCTCTTGTCCCTCGGTTCTGATGATACCATCAAAATATGGGTGAACGACAAGCTCGTTTTCAGCAAATACGTCCACCGGCCCCTGCGGCGTGCCGACGATGTCATTCAGTTACCGGTCTCTAAAGGCAGAAACAAGATCCTTGTGAAGGTTACGAACGGCTATGGACCGTGGGGATTTTTCGCAGACATAGGTGGGTATTCGCTCACTGTCTCCGCAGAACGCCTGAGATCGCCGCTAAGTCCATCTCTCACCCTACTCAATGCCAACGGGCGGGTGTTAGCAAATAATGCTGGCATTGGCGGCAGACGCAACGCTATTATTGATTACAGCTTCAATCAACCCGGTGAGTATGCCGTTCGCGTTGAGGATATTGCCGGAAACGGCGGTGCTGGCTATGTTTACCACTTAGATATCCGTCCAACAAAACCTGATTTTGCCATCTCCGTAACACCTGATAATCCCAATATCGGACGCGGAGGGACTGTCTTGTTGGATGTGACCCTACAACGGCGCGTTGGATTTACAGAACCGATACTGCTCTCCGTTGAAAACTTGCCACCCGGTGTCACCGCCAGCGAGAGCGCAATCCTTTCGGGCACTGGTGTCACACAAGGATACATTACGCTGACTGCCGCACCCGAGGCTGAACTTGAGCCGCGGGTTGTTCAGGTTGTCGGTTCCGTCACCACTGCTGCCGGCAATGAATATCGTCGCACCGCAACGCCTGTTGAAGTCTACCAGATTCAGAACAACGAACAGACCGTACGGCGACAAAACGTTGTCGTCAGCGTTACGGAAAACGCACCTATTATGTTGTCAACAGGATTAGAGGAGGTCGTGGTAACCCCAGATTCGCCGATTGACATTATCGTTAAAGTGGATCGGCAAGGCAGCAATCGGCAAAATCTGAATCTTACGGCTGTCGGTTTGCCCTTTGGTGTCCGACTCCAACGACAAAATACCTTACTCCGAGGGAATCAAACGGAGGCCACCTTAACACTCGTGCCAAATATTATCAGGGCTGGTGATAATGAGTTACGCCGTAACCCGTTCATCGGTACGCAGCTGACGCGTCCATACACTATTGTTGTCAACGCATCTGTCGGTCAACGGATCGTTGCCAGCAGCCCCGCCATCAAACTCTGGCTCGGCAGCCGTCCAGATACAAATCAAGAGGAACCACTCGGCGGCAATTAATACGTTTGCTAAATGCTGACCAAATGTTACACTTTCCGCCAAATTATTTTTTTTTCAAACGGAGAGCAATAGCAAAATTGTCTCTGAACCCTTACAGTTACTATGTTCGTGCCGATAACCTATCCATACCCAATGTTACACTGGTGTAACATTTTGCCTCCCTGATAAGGGGCGATCAAGGGGGGTGTGGATAGAAAAAAAAATAAATTTGACATTCGCACCGGTTTGTAGTATACTTAATATCACCCGTGAACGGTAATGCCGCAAAAATCAACGTTTTTGCGAAAATTTCGCAAAATAAATTTGACATTCAGATGATTTTGTGGTATGCTTAATAACACCTTGTAGACTAGTTGTCTAAATTTTAGGGGTTTCGGGCAATTCATCCCTGGTCAATTTTTGAAATAAATTTAACATTTTCAATTATTGTAGTATACTTAATACCCCTATGATCTTCATGTTACGTTTTATTTCTTCAAGCAGAGGTGTGTTTTTTGGAATTCTCTTTTTTGTCTTGGTCGTTTCAGGCAGTTTATTTTATGATTGGCATGTTCGACGCGGGAGTCAAAAGGAACTGGAGAGGACACATCAGTTTCTGCAGCAAATAACAGGCCGTAAAGAGGCTCGTCTGAAACAGCAAAGTGATATACCTGAGTATTCCAGTATGCCCAGAGACGCGGAAGAAAATACGCCTTTTGTCTCCAAGAAAGTTGCTACGGAGAAGAGAAGTAGCACGAATCCGGTCGGTTTTGATAGTAGCCTGCTTATTGAGGAAACACCTGAAATTGAGGAGGCACAGTATGGTGTCTCGCCTTATGGTTTCGGTCCATATCCACCTTTACCGGGCGATCCATTTTGGGTGCCTGAAACGTGGCCTGCTAGATCTGCTGAGCATGAATTGATGAAACGTGTCTGGATAAAACTTCTCTCACAAGGTATAGATGTCAAAGGGACAACTATGAAAAAAGGGTTGGTTTTCCCTATTATCAAGGGTATTCGCTATGTCGAATGGGGGGCGTATGAGGGACCGTTTGGGACTGTTAGATATATCCGTAGATCTACAGGGCATCCAGATGATGGCAGGCGGCTGCGGGCTATCCGAGACGCAAAAGCAAGACATGAGAGTTTTACTGAAGCAGACGTGCCATCTGACATAAGACTTATTCCTTACGAGGAAGGTGGTATAGACCCCTATACTTTTTTGGACTTACCATAAGAGGTGAAGAAAATGAAAAAAATATTGTCTTGTGTACTCATTCTGACACTGCTAGGGGCAGCATCTCTTTAGGCGCTGCGCGGTTCCGTTGATGGTAGAACTTACAATCGGGATAAGAATCATAAGGGTATCCAGAATCGTTTTGGTCAATGTCAGGGTTGGGATTCAGACGGTCCGTTGACAGCTAAAGCTGAGACGAAGGTCAATGTTGAGTATCCCACGGAGTGGCCCCCGAATTGGCGATGGGGGGTCCATACTTCGGCATCTGCTAACGTTAGTGGAAGTGCTCCCGACTCAAGTTACGATGGATATTGGCAAGTTGATGCCTATGACCCAAACGATAGATCAGACTGGGGCGGTGATACTTGGAATGGAATGGTAGGTGAGGATGCAAGCGCGAGTAATTTTCATAGGGGAGAAGACAAAAATGTCCAGTGTCGTCCAGTTGTAGCGTATCTGCTGGGTGGCCTTGATGCAAATGCAAGTATTGATGGTGGTGGAGCTTGGGGGAGTGGCTCCTCTGGATCGGGAGGTCCGAATGCTACGTCAAATTATGCAGTTGCCGATGGGAATTGGTAATTTGAATATTG
>VYCT01000011.1 GCA_009843785.1 Candidatus Poribacteria bacterium
TTGATGACAGCCAAAGTCCTCATGCCTTGGAGTATTTCCTAAGGACCGAGGGCTATTCTCCTATCATTGTTGGGACGGTTAATGAGGGCTTGGAAAAAATTAATGCATCCGAAAATTTGAAAGTGATCTTGCTCAATGTGGAATCGTCATCGGAAAGAGGGTTAGCTGCGTTGGAGAGAATTAAGCATGAGCATCCAGAGGTTATTGTAATTGTGATCAGAGCGGAGGTACAAACAGCGAGAAGAGCGCCATCTCGGGGAGCTATGGAAGTTCTGTCTCAACGCACTGGTGTGGAAAATATCCGTAGGGCGGTTGATCGGGCGTTTGGCCGGATAGATAGCCGAAGCAACACATTCTTATTTCCTGAAGAAGAAATGCCTAAAGAACGGTATGCTCTCGTTGGGGACAGTGAAGCAATGTTTGAACTTAATAGAGAAATTGGCTGTGCAGCCAGCTTTAACATTTCAGTGCTGCTTGAGGGTGAAACCGGCACCGGGAAAGGGCTGGTTGCGCGCCTCATTCACGAAGAAAGTGAACGTGCAGACGCGCCGTTTATTTCAATTGATTGTGGCGCGGTGCCTCATGAACTTCGTGAAAGTGAACTACTCGGTCATGAAAGAGGGGCATTTACAGGCGCGGAATCGGAGCTCCCTGGCGCGTTTGAACGGGCTGATGGTGGCACCCTTTTCCTGGATGAAGTCAGCAATATGAGTCCAGCACTACAAGAGACACTCCTCAATGTCTTGCAAGAAAGAGCGGTCAAACGGGTGGGCGGAACGCGGACGCGCAGCGTGGATGTGCGTGTCATCAGTGCTACCCATCAAGAATTGCGGGAAATGGTTGCACAAGGAGCATTCCGAGAGGATTTGTACTACCGTCTCTGTGGATATCAGATATCTCTGCCGCCTTTACGGGAACGGCTAACGGATATTCCGTTACTGGTCACTTATTTTTTGCAGCGTATTGAAGCAGAAAATGAGAGGGCGAGGTCCGATATTTCTGAAGAAGCGATGGGCTTGCTCCAAACGTATAACTGGCCTGGCAATGTTCGGGAGTTAGAGAGATGCCTCGAAAGCGCGACAGTCACCTCCCAAGGCGAGGTAATTGTGCCGAGGGACCTGCCACCAGCCATCCGGACGTATAATGGAGATGCGGGCTCCGAGGCGGGCGAACCAGAAACACCATCTTCGGAAACCTCAGAAACACCGGTATATCAGAACCTGCTGGATTTGCCGATCGTGGCGTTCTGTCAGTTTATCTCTGATGGAGGGTTCTGTCAGTCTATCTCTGATGCGGAGTCAGGTATCACTGACAGTCAAATCGCAGAGTGGTGGAGAGTGTTCTCTCCTGATGGGCATGCCCGTGCCAATAGGACCAATCGCGAAATTAATAATTGGAGACTCCAGTACCATACAACTAACTTAGAGTTTCCTATTTTCTCGAACGACTGGATTAAGCGGGTGATTGACGAGGCGATCTCTCAGTTATCAAATCTTCGGCAGAGTTCTGACACTATAGAAGAAGCTAAGCCTATCAGTATAAAAGGCAACACCTACAAAGGCAGCCTGACTACCGTGCTGCACGAAGTCGTAAAGGGACATAGTGGAGACAGAGAAAAGGCATCAAGAGAATTGCGGGTTTCTCTTGAGACGCTTGACAGGTGGTTGTCGCGTTTGACAGAAGATGATGGTTCACTTTGCACATCTATAGCACCTTCGAGCCAGCTCGAACCGGTGCCTCGTAAGGAGATCCTAAGGCTTCTTACAGAACCCGTTAACCTTTTCATGTTGGAGAATTTCTCACGTCCAGCATGGCGAAACCAAAGTCCGAATGGGCAGAGGCGGGCTGTCCACCTCGCTTTGAAAGTGCTATCCAAGCGTCTGAATAAAGATCATGGTTGTATCTATTTCGGCGGCATGACTTTTCCACAGATTGAATGGAATATTTATAGCCGGGCACGATATCTATACACGGACGATGTTGAAGCGGCTACGGCATTAGACGTGGATATTAGAACGTTCAGGAAGTACTGGCCTAAGAGCAAACCCTTCCCAACTCATCACACGCTTTTTAGATAAGAGTGTTGTGTCGTCCCGCATTTATAATCGGATAGAAATTAGGGACTCACAGGTAGGTGAGGTTTCACGCCTCGCCTACCGTGGTGTCCAAGTGATTATCGGATTTACCCTAAATTCTTAATCTTCATCAAACCCTGTCAGCAAGCCGAGGTGCGCTGCAAGGCTTCCGCGCCATCGGTCATTCCAAATCGCCGGGATCACATAACACACCGGTGTAGTGCTCTCCAACGGCTATACTCATCGGGTGAAATGTTCCGAGTGTTGTGACAGATAAAAATCGATCCGTGTGACTTTCAACAAGGTCAATAATAGAAAAGAAACCCTTTGCGTTTAAGGCATAAAGCCGATCCCCTGAAATTTGAAAATCTGTAAGAACACCGACTTTATCTTCAGCAGATATCTTATGGCTCCATTGGTCTTGAGCGACCAAAAGCACGTTTCCTGCGTCAGCGGCATAAACATCTGTACGTTTTCCGAGATTGACCGTGTAGAGATGCGCGAGACAATTTCCTGTCACGTCGTAGTGCTCAAGCATACCGCCACGCCGCACATAGCGTGATCTTGGCCAGACAATCGTAATGTCAGGATTTGAACTGCTATCGTTAGCAAACACCATATAATCCTTTGAAAATCGGATCTTCCCATATCTACCACCACATAGCCAAAAATTTTGGAAGGATGAATGGGCGGTACAGGACTTGAACCTGTGACCTCTTGCATGTCAAGCAAACGCTCTAGCCACCTGAGCTAACCGCCCTTTTGGAGAGAAAGAATGGAGGTGGCGGTCGGAATCGAACCGACGAGTAAGAGCTTTGCAGGCCCTGGCCTTACCACTTGGCTACGCCACCAAAAGATGGAGCGGGAGACGAGATTTGAACTCGCGACCTCCACCTTGGCAAGGTGGAGCTCTACCACTGAGCTACTCCCGCATCATTTTGCCAATTCGCACGGAAAAGATTCCGCGATTTCAAAAGCATATATAGTTTAATATATTTGCCTTTAAATGTCAAGTTAATTTTTCAGTCACTTGCCCCCATTTTTTTCTGAAGGTTTGTGGTGAAAGGTTTTTGTTGTTA
>VYCT01000036.1:0-17252 GCA_009843785.1 Candidatus Poribacteria bacterium
CTTGTGTTATAATATGTACTGTAGTTTGGACAGTTTTAATCGTTTTCGTGTCGTGTTTTCAAAGGTATTTCTATTTTTCTATGAGTTTCGCACATTCACAGAACCCATAGAAAAAGGGACACTTTCGGATGGATTGGGTAACCCAACCCCTATACCTCTGCGTCCCTCGTAGCGGCGGGTCTCCCGCCCCGCTGGAAAATTGTCCAAACTATAGTAATACTAATAAATGGACGTATTGTGTAAACCAGTAAGGAGGTTAATCATGAAACTGCAAGAAATGACGGGCTTTGATCGAGACGGAAATCCAACTACAATTTGGCTTCCGGCCTATCACATAGTAAAGCAAGCGTTGCTTGATCTTGACTATTCGAGCGGTGCTATTGAGAATCAAGACGCTGCACACCAACTAGCTGAGCAGTTTTACCTGTCTGCAAAACAAAGAAATGTTGTGAAGGAAAATGGTGTGAATCTTTGGATTAGGCAGGTAAATATATCGATCCAGCACTTGGTGGATGAAGCAAAGTTACTCCGACCGAAGTTTGCTACGATTATTACTACCGATAAATTCAGAGATATGGTAGTTGATGTTCTTGAACAACTCAATTGCGATATTCCAGAGTTTTCTGTGCACCGAAATCGGGACACAAGGACTACGCTAATTAAGGTAGAGACTGATTATTTAAATTTCAACTTGGCATTCCGGAAACCGGATTCCGTAGTTTCCGATGATCTTGATACTGGTTAGGAGAAACAACACCTTTACCATTTTATGGTAGGTTTTAGAATTACTTTGACACACTCTACCAGCGAGGTTAGAAATGCAGGTCGCATTTGAGGTTTTTGCTGGGGTGTTTCTTCAAGGACACCCCAAAACCTCGCCTACAGTTTTCAAATCCATCGCAAGTATTTCAACACACAAAAAAGGAGCCAACAATGTTAACTATAATTTCCCGTCAACATGCAGAGGGTCGCTCGATCCCCTTAAAAATTGATCGCCACCACGTCAAGGTTGGCATTAGAAACCAACTGGCGACAACAAAGGTAGACCAAGTTTTTACCAATCCAAACGGCTTTCCGGTGGACGGCATCTATATCTTCCCCGTGCCAGATACTGCAGCCGTTTCAAATTTTACACTCTCTATTGATGGGGAGTCGGTAAATGGAGAACTCCTCTCCCAAGAACAATCCTATCGGATTTATAGGGACAGTGCCCGTTATGGTGAGAATAAGGCGATTCTGGAGCATATCGGGACGCGGGCGTTTGTCGTAAAGGTCCCCGGAATTCCAGCAAGCGGTGAGCGACGTATCCAATTTGCGTATTCTCAGGTTATTTCCGCAGATAGCGATCTCACGAAGTACACCTACCCGCTATCGCTCGCGAAATCGGCAGCTGCACCGATCGGAAATCTCCATATTGAAATGGAAATTGAAAGCGATCACGAGCTTAGGGCAATCCATTCACCATTATACGAGGCTACCATTGACCGCA
The DNA here is from genome assembly GCA_009843785.1 of Candidatus Poribacteria bacterium. Taxonomy (GTDB): domain Bacteria; phylum Poribacteria; class WGA-4E; order WGA-4E; family WGA-3G; genus WGA-3G. The sequence goes on from VYCT01000036.1 coordinate 1,490, forward strand.
AGGACGATCACCATGTGTGTGTCAGTTATGAAGGCACTGATGTGGACCCGGACGACGATTTTCTCTGCTATTATTCGGTTTCGGACGACAATTTCGGCATCACCTTGCTCACGCACCGCGCCGATGAGAAGGAAGATGGATACTTCATGCTCCTTATTTCGCCTAAATATGAGGTGAAACAGACAGAAATTATTGAGAAAGACTTCGTTTTCGTCTTGGATCGATCGGGTAGTATGAGTGGTCGAAAGGTTGAACAAGCTAAGGAAGCACTCCGCTATTGTGTTCAGAACTTGAACGACGGTGACCGGTTCAATCTGATTCTGTTCAACGAAGACATCACCTCCCTTGCGGATAGGTTGAACAGAGGCGAAGAGTGGTTCGGTAGCGAACGCTGGTCCGACTCTAAAGTTTTGTCCGACAAACTCATTAATGTGAAAGACGGACGTGAAAAAGCCTTCGCGTTTATTGATGGTATTGAAGGACGCGGTATGACGAACATCAATGACGCTCTGCTCACTGCATTAGCCGAAAAACCGGATCCTAAACGTCCACGGATTATCGTTTTCCTTACTGATGGACGACCGACCGCCGGTGTAAGGAAGCCAGCCCAGATTCTTGAAAATGTGGCGAAAGTGAACAAGAATCTCTCCCGTATTTTCGTATTCGGTGTAGGGTACGACATAAACGACCACTTACTTGATAAAATGGCAGCCGATAACGGTGGGACGCGGAACTATGTAACACCGGACGAAAATATTGAAGATGCCGTGTCCTCCCTCTTCAGAAAAATGAATGAGCCGGTATTGGTAGATGTCCGGGTCAATTTCGGGCAGATTATTACGAAAGAATTGACCCCGAAAAATCTGCCAGACCTGTTCCGTGAGGAGCAATTGACAATCCTTGGTCGCTATGAAGGGCACGGTGACACCGTCCTGAAACTGCGCGGAATCATCGGCAGCGAACGGCATGAGTTCTCCAAAAACGTGCATTTCTCAGAACTGGAGACGGATAATGATTTCTTGCCGCATCTTTGGGCACAACGCAGAATAGCAGAACTGGTGGACCAAGCTGCACTGGGTGATGGAAGTGACGAGTTTTATAAAGAGATTAAACGCCTTAGCAAGAAATACGGGGTCCCCACACCTTACACATCATTTGTTGATGCAGACGATGGTTCACTACGAAAAGTGTATGATGATTCACGGATTTCAGATGCCTATACGGCAGCGATCCCTATCCCCGAGAGGATTAAAATCAATACCCAAATAGAAAAAGGGAAAATGGCTCGGTTCAGGGAGCAGCATGCTAATACGAGATATATTCGGCGTAAGGCGTTTCACCGCCACGGTAATATGTGGGTAGATAGCGAATATGACGGGACATCGGAGCGGAAACAGGTTGAGTTTGGTAGTGAAGGCTATTACGAACTGATGAACCGTCTGCCTGACTTGGCAAAATACTCTAAACTTGCCAAAGATGCTCTCGTCATGATTATTTGCTATAAAGGCGTAAATTATGAGATTACACCACCAAAGGTGTAAATTTTTGATTTCTGAAATTTGTGTTCGTGTCGGAAGTTGGTAGGGGCAGGCATTTACACCTGCCCTTTTCTTTTTTGCGCAGGAAGACTGAATTTCTGGAGGAGATGCAGGAGTCACTTGAGGTCTACTTTGAAGTTTGTGAGGACCAACAAAAATTACCAGATACCAGAGCCATTCAGTTTTAAGAAATTATAGAGTTTCTCGTCCTTTTTTTAGGATCCGGTTCGGTTTCCTAACCGCACTATAGGTGTCAATTTAGAGGTATTTTGCAACAGCCTCTTTACAAATGCCGCCCCTACGGGGCTTAGGTCTGTGAGGTCCCGTTTTTCTACAAAGATACCATCCCTACGGGATTCAAGAGGGTTTTGAAGTCTTCAAGGTTTCTGTGTAAAACTCGGTTCGGTTAGGAAACCAAACCTACCGGGCCTGGGGGCCAAAATTGGACTAAAAAACCGAGAACTGAATGACTCTGACCAGATACACCTTTTTCTTGATTCTCCTTCCTAAATGTTGTATGATTTTTAAGGACTTATTGCGGAGACGTTTATCGGTTTTTCCAATACCAATGCATAAACCAACAAAGAAGAATCAATGGATATGTTAGCTGAAAGATTAGACGCGAAATTACGCGAATGGGAACCGAATATTGCGGCGACGGTCAGGGAACGAATTTCGGAAATCATTGATCTTGCAGACCAAGATGCATTGGATATAATGCGATCGCGTGCTGTAGAACAGGAAGTTTTGAATATACTCGATGAACCTATATTCCAGTGAGATTTGGCTATATGAGAAGGTTTGGCACGCAGGGACCTGTGAACCCTGAACAGCATTACGTTGTCCCCCGCACGGAAGAACTTACCGAGTTCATCAAGCGCGTCAAAGAGGGACGTTATATTGTCATCTTCGCGCCGCGGCAAACAGGAAAGACGACTTTTTTTTACGCCGCTATGGATATCCTTGCCTCAGAGGAGCTGACCTACCTTCCTATTCATTTAGATTTTGAGGCTTATAAAAACCTCGCCCCTTCCGATTTTTATAGTAACCTCACCGAAGACATTCGCGAGGAAATAGAGAATATTTACCATAAACGTGGAGAAGTGCCCTCCGAGGCGTTAAGAGATTTTTTGGAAAACACAACCCTAACTGACAATGTGTCAATGCTCAGAGGTTTCAAGGCATTGGCGAGGGTGTTAGAAAATCAACAGGTTGTCATCCTCATTGATGAGTTTGATGGCATTCCTCCGGCAAGCGTGAGCGATTTCTTGTATGCGCTCCGCCGCATCTATATCTCCAGGACTTCTCCCCGATGTCCGCACAGCCTTGGCATTGTGGGTGTCAAAAGTATTGCACAACTTGACTATGATCGCTCTGTTTCTCCGTTCAATATCCATGACGATTTTGCGTTGCCCAACTTCACGCTTTCACAGGTACAAGAATTGTTTGGGCAATATACCGCTGAGGTCGGGCAGGCTTTTGCTCCGGAAGTGATTGAATCCATTCACAAACAGACAGGCGGACAACCCTTTCTCGTCAACCGATTCGCGCAGATACTCACAGAAGAGATGGACATTCCGAAAACCGAAGCACTGACAATCACACATTTTTCAGAGGCACACGAACAACTCTTGGAGGAAAATAACACTAACCTGACACATTTGACAACCAATATCCGTCGAAATCCTCGCTTTGAAAGTCTTTTGATGCGAATTATGTTGTATGAGGAAGGGGTGCCTTTCAGTCTACGCAATGACCTTATCAATGAACTCGCAACGTACGGAGTCCTCGCAAGAGGCACTGATAGAATGTGCAAAATTGCCAATCCAATTTATTTACATTGCATTCTACAAGCATTCAAACCGATAGTCAACGGATTGGAGCGCGACTACTTCCCTGAAGATACTGACGGATTTCAGTACCTCACGTCCGATGGACAGATTCAGATGGAACGGCTCATGGATAACTTTCGAGACTTCATCGCCCGCGCTGGCTTTAGGATCCTGCAAGTCCCCGAAACCCCTCAAGAATTCATCGGACAACACCTGCTCTTTGCCTATCTTGATCAGTTCGTTGTTAGTGTAAACGGGGCAATGTACATGGAAGTCCCAACCGGACGTGGTAGGATGGATCTGATCATTCTTCACAACCAGAGAAAATACATCGTTGAAACAAAAGTATGGAGAAGCGACCGATCCTATTCCCAAGGGAAACAACAACTCGCCGCGTATCTATCAACAGAAGGCGTAACAGAGGGTTACTACGTCGTGTTCGATCATAGAGAGGCACCGGAACCGCGAGCAGAGACGGAGACAATAAACGGATTGATAATTCGGAGCTACGTGATACCTGTGGTGCAAGAACGCCCTTCAAGAGATGATGCTCGGTAGCTGCCCTTCTTTTTCATCTACTATGAATCTTCAGCCTCAATTCGCACGGCGCAGAATTTCAACTCTGGCTGCTTGGATACCGGATCAAACGCTGGATTCGTCACGTAATTCGCATTGGTTTCGGTGTGGAAGAGGTCTCCCCAATGGAACGGCGTGAAGAGCAAGCCTCGACGAATCGCTTCTGTGACACGTGCCTTTGCATAACACCTCCCACGTCTGCTCACAAGATAGATCCACTCACCGTCCTGAACATCGTTCTCCACTGCATCATCCGGATGGATTTCTACAAACGGTTCCGGGTCCTTACGGACCAGCTGCGGCACCTTGCCCGTCCGAGTGCGGGTATGCCATTGACTCTCAATCCGTCCCGTCGTCAAACCGAGCGGGAACGCCTCGTTTACATTTTCATCGGGTGGCTGATAGACCGGCGTTTTGAACTGTGCCTTCCCAGAATCGGTAAAAAACTTCGTGCGGACGTATCGGCGCGCTGTGCCGGGATGCCGTGGATGTGGACAGGGCCAGCGCAGTGACGTTTTCGCGAGCCGTTCATTGGTCATCCCGAACTGATCGCACGGCGTGCCTGCTGTTAACATCCGATATTCATCCCAGATCTCTTCAGCCGTATAGAAATCGAAATTCCGTTTGAACCCCATTGCTCTCGCGACCTGTGTGAATATCCACCAATCCGGTTTCGCTTCACCCGGTGGTGTGAGGAACTGATCGCTTCGGACGACGAGGCGTTCACTGTTTGTCATTGTGCCTTTCTTTTCTCCCCACTGCGCGGCGGGGAGCAGTACATCCGCATACGCCGCAGTCTCTGTTGGATAATAGCAATCCTGCACGATGACCAAGTCCGCACGCCGCAGCCCTTCTTGTGATACTTTTGTATCAGGCATACTGACGGCTGGGTTGGTGCAGGCGATCCAGAGTGCGCGAACTTTTCCCTCGGCTGCTGCTTCAAACATCGGCACCGCTGTCAACCCCGGATTCGGGTCAATGCTACCCGGTGGCACCCGCCACGCGCCTTCCAAATAAGCACGATGCATATCATTGGTGACGACACGATAGCCGGGCAGCTGGTGAGACAGATAACCGACCTCTCTGCCCCCCATCGCATTCGGTTGTCCGGTCAACGAAAAAGGACCAGCACCTCTAATGCCAACTTCACCCAACTGTAAATGCAGATTGATGAGGGCAACATTTTTGTCAACGCCGCTTGTGCTCTGATTGGTGCCTTGACAGTAAAAACTGAGCAACCGACTCGGCTTAGAGAGGTATTCAACGATCTCGTCAATACGTGCCGGATGAATATCGCAGGCGGTGAACAGCGCATCTTCATCTAAACTGTCCAAATGGTTCTCATACGCACTGAAGTTCTCTGTGCTCCTGCGGATGAAGCGTCTATTGATGCGTCCCATCGCAAGGAGACGTTTGGCAATGAGTTGAAGGAACGCGACATCACTCCCCGGTGCAAGCGGTACATGGATATCCGAGAAGTCTGCTGTCTTCGTACGGCGCGGGTCTACGGCGATAATCCGTGTATTGGGTTCAACTGCCCGCCGTTTCCGAATCATCTGGAAAAGCACGGGGTGGTTCACCGCCATATTCGCACCGATAATCAGAAAGACATCGGCGTGCTGGATATCGTCATAGCAGGTCGGCGGACCGTCTGAACCGAAGGACTGAATATAACCGACGACCGCAGACGACATACAAAGCCGACTGTTCGTGTCTACGTTATTCGTGCGCAGGAATCCTTTGAACAATTTGTTGAAAACGTAGGAAGTCTCCGTATCCAATTGTCCAGAGCCATAGAGCGCGATAGAATCCTTGCCGTGCGCCAACTGGACTTCGTGAAGCCGATTCGCAGTGAACGCGATAGCCTCGTCCCACGACACCTCGCGCGGCGGTTCACCCCGGCGATCCCGAATCATGGGATACGCGAGTCTACCGTCATGATTTTGAAAAACCTGTTTGAGGTGTGCGCCTTTTGGACAGAGCATTCCGTAATTTGGAGCGACATCGTCGTCCGCTGAGATCCTTGTAATTTTGTTATCGCGGACGGTTGCGCGAACAACGCAACCGACCCCACAATAAGGGCAAACCGCTTTTCCTGTTGATTCCTTCACTGGTTTCTCCATTATCTGTCGTAGGGGCGAGGTGACCTCGCCCCTACACGTAAAATCTGTGCCTTGTCTGCGAAATCGGAAGAATGGAATATTGGAAGCGTGGCGGAGGTCCCATCATCCTTCCGTTCCTTCCATTCTTCCCGTCCTCAATATGTGTGTTATGCGTAAGCCGTGATAAAATTAGGACAAAACTCCTGCTTCGGCTTTCAGACGCTGTCTCTCTGCGAGTGCGGCATCAAATGCCTTCTTTTCTGCGGCTTGGACTGCAGGCGAGAATCTCACCAACACTGTGCCAACCGAGGCGACTGCAACCATTATGCCGAGATATAGCAAACCTTGTTGCATCGTGATATTCTCGGAACGGAACAGGAACCCCGCTGCAACGGCACCGGCATTTCCACCTGCGCCGACGATCCCGGCAACCGCGCCCAACGCTTTTCTATTGATAAACGGAACGATTCCAAACGTCGCGCCTTCGGACATCTGTACGAAGAGACTGAAGGCAATCATCGTTCCAACGGCAAGCACGAGCACCGCCATTTGTGAGAACACCATCAACAAAACTCCCTCACCTAACAGCACAACGAAGAGGAACATGACACGCCCGCGGAGCCCCATCCTTTTTGCAAAGAAATCGGAGAAAAACCCACCGAGGCTTCGGGCAAAAATGTTCATTAAACCGAACAAGCCAGCGATAAGCCCGGCCGTCTTGACATCCAACTGGAACTGATCGTGATAGTAGAGCGCGGCGACGTTGTTAATAGTTAATTCCACACCGAAACAGGCGGCATAAATGACGAAAAGTGCCCAAACACGGTAGTCTTTAATCGCCAGCATGAAAGATGCCATGCCTTTGCCTTCCGAAGGCTCAAGTTCACCGCGTTCACGGAGTTCTTTATAGTTTCCGTCCGGTGCGTCTTGGGTCAAGAAGTAATAGGCAAACCCGGTGATAAACAGCGCGACACCCGGAACAATCATTGCCAATCGCCAGCCGAGGAATTCGTTCACACCGAGACTGAGAACAGCCGTAAAGATGAGCGGCATGACCATCTGGGTAACACCGCCACCGAGGTTACCCCATCCCGCTGTTGTCGCATTCGCTGTACCGACAACATTCGGTGCGAACATCACCGACGTGTGATACTGCGTGATGACAAACGCCGCACCGATTGCACCGATTGCTAACCGAAAGAGTAGAAACGTTTCGTAATTCTGGGCGAGTCCGATCCCCATGACAGGCAGCGAACCAAGAATCAGGAGCCATGTATACGCCTTCCGAGAACCGGTCTTGTCGCAGAGCGGGCCGATCAAGACGCGCACCAGCACTGTAATCGCAACGGAGGCGATAATTGTATTACCGATCTGTGCCTTTGTTAACATTAGGTCTTCGCGCACAATCGCCATAAGTGGGGCAATCCCAAACCAACCGAAAAATGCGAGGAAGAAGGCGAACCACGTGGTATGGAAGGTACGCATCTGGACCGTTTTTAAGCTAAAGAGTTTTATTTCTGTCGCTTTATTTTTTATATCCATAATTTTATATTTCCTTGCGGATAAGTTTCATTGATTGGTAGCTGGACCGTTTTCGTTTTCGAGTCGCTTTGAACGTTGTTCAAAGCTAATACTATTTTTCGACATTCGGCAAAAGCGATATTACCGCCGTGAAAGGTAAGGGACGAGTCCTTCAAGCACTTGCGGTAAATCATCACAAGGCACATTTTCCAATACTTTGGGCGCGACTTTCGGATTCGCACCAGCATCGCCCTTGAGGAACACGTCCACGGCATCGGTAACAACACCATCAATCTTAATTCTCTTACCGAGCAGTCCAATGTCTGCAGCAGCATGGTTGCCACACCCGTTTGGACAGCCAGACCAGTGTGTCGTCAACGGTTTTGTATTCCCGAGTTTTGCTTCCAGATGCTGGATTGCCTCCATCGCGCGTTCTTTGGTCTCAATCAGCGAAAAGTGGCAGTAGTCGATACCGGTGCAACTCACCATACCGCGCATGACCTCCGAGGGGTCATAGCGGAGTTCCTGTAGGAGCGGTTCGGCGGTTAAGGCACCGATTTTTGTGTCCGGTACGTTGGTGATAATCAGATTCTGTCCTTGGGTGAGGCGGATGTCGCCGTTCCCGTATTCATCGGCGAGGCGAGCGACCTCGAAAAGCTGCGCTGTTGTGATGCGCCCGACAGGTACAACAAGTCCGACGTAGTTGAGATGTGGCTCTTTCTGTGAGAAGATGCCGGTGTGGTCGGTTTTCTTTTTTCCGCGGGCATCTTTACCGGCTGTCAGGAGCGGCTGTTTTCTGTGCCGACGGCTTTCTAATTCTGCTCGGAATTTTTCTACGCCCCAATCTGCGATCAGGAAAGCAAGGCGAGATTTATTGCGAGCTGTCCGAGGGCCGTGGTCTCGAAAAATTAGCGTAATGTCGCCACACAAAACTGAGGCTTCTTCAGGAATAACAAACACATCCAGTGCTTGCGCGGGCGTGTACCCACCAGACCCCATCTTTCCACCGACAGCGACGTTAAAGCCTTTCACCGCCTGCCCATCAATCTCCTTTACCGCAGGTGTCAGTGCGATGTCCTGTGAGGCAGAATGCGTACAGTTATCCAAACACCCCGTGATGTCGACATTAAACTTGCGTGGAATATCGGTAAATTCTTTATTACCGACAATGAGGTTCGTGAATTCTCTGGCGACGTGCGAAGCATCAAACAACTCGTTGGGTGTCAACCCAGCAACGGGACACCCGATGACACCGCGAATATTGTCGAAACCTGTTTGGAGTGAACCCAGACCGACCGCCTCGAGCCGATTCCAGATGTGCTGGACGTTCTGAATCGCGAAACCGCGGAGCTGTATCTGCTGACGCGTCGTGAGATCCACAAATCCGGGGCCGTGTGCTTCGGAGATTTCAGCGATGGCACGGAACTGCTCGGCGTTGCTAAAACCGCTGGACATGCGGAGCCGCATCATAAATGCACCTGGGGTCTGTTTCCGGTAGAAGACACCCACCCATTTGAGTCGGTCGCGTTCGTTTGCCGGGATCGATTCCCAACCCTCCCGAATGTAGTTCGGAATGTCGTTGATGACTTCAAGCCCGTTTTTTTCCCGCTTCAGGACTTCCGCAGCGTTTATCTTGGACTTCCTTTTCTTGGCACCCGCTGTTGGTGCTGAACGGACCTTTCGGCGTTCAAGAATAGTTTTCTTTTTTGATTCATTCACCTTTGAATCTCCTTTAGAAACAAACACCCTGTAGGACTGGGTAAAAATAAAAAAGGCATCTATCAGCGAGTATAAACTCAGCCAGATAGACACCTGTGTCTGGTCCCAAACCACCGTTGGTTGGGGTTGTCGTTATTATCTATATCGCTTGTCCGCAGGGGCGAGGTTACCTCGCCCCTACGGATCCAAATAAGCAATTTTAATATGCACGCCTTGTTCACCCTTGAACGCGTGCAATTTGAGTAAAAAACGGATATGCCTACTACAATTTATTGGTCAATACTTCTGCAACCGACAGAATGTCCTGTGAGACTTCTGCGAGCCGCTTTCGGCGATTCATCGCCATTTTTCGCAAAATTTGATACGCCTGCGCTTCGTTACAGCCGCGTTGCTGAGCAACAAGTTCCTTTGCGCGTTCAATGATTTTGCGTTCAGCAAGGTTTATCTTTGTCTTTTCGAGTTCCTCTTGCAATGCCCGGAATTCATAAAATCGGGCGATGGCTGCTTCAATGATCGTTTTCACTCTGGCACCGGTGAGTTTGCCGACTGCATACGCCGATACGCCCGCACGCGTCGCCGCCTGAATCGTCTCCGAGCGTTCATCGCGTGAAAACATAACCATCGGACACGGATATTCCGCATGCAGTGCCGCCACCCAATCGAGGATCGCGTGTCCCGGAAAATCGACACCGATCAGTATGATGTCAGGCTTGATGCGTGAGACTTGGACCGCTAAGTCTTCCTGTAGCCGCAAAGGGACAGCGACCTCATACCGACTCGCCTCCAAGATTTGGACTAACGAAGTCGCACGCTCTGGATTGTTATCAATGATTAAGACGCTCGGTGTTGTGGTGCCTGCTCCCATCTTCAAACCTTTCCCAAGTTAATTCCCCGTAAATGTGCTGAAACGACGCGGAATGTTAACCTTACATATCAGCATTAGCAAGAATCTTGCCAAAAGTCTGAATGACTGATTTTCGTAGGGTGCATAAGCCTTCTGCAAACGAAAACGCCACGAGGGACTCGCGAGGTGTCAATTTTTTGCCTATTTTTTTAGCAGAATTTACGCGCCTTTTCCTATTTTTTGGGCAATACAGAAAAAGAAGATTGGAAGGTTGGAAGCGGAGAAGACTGAAAATGGTATTACAACACTTTTCACGCGTTCACACATCGGACCCTATAGATAGAAACTTGGTTAGTTCTTCCGTCCAACTTAACAGGATAATCAGATTTCCGATAGGTGAAACCGCTGGCATTGAGCAGTTTGAAAAATCCGATAGCGTTTTTTCGATTCGGCTCGGAAAAGAGGGCGATACCGTTTGGCATCAGATACTCCTGAAGTAACGTCAGAATCGGTTGCCAGTGGTGTTCTTCATAGATGACATCCGCGGCGAGAATACAGTGGAATTTGCGGTTGAAGCAGGGTGTATTCCAATCCATCTGGACGAAATCGGCGTTCTCTTCAACACCGTTTTGCTCCGCGTTGTGCTGCGCGAAGTGGAGTGCATCCCGTTCTGCATCCGTAAAAACGACTTTCGCGCCGACGCGACATGCGACAATGCCTGTGAGACCAAACCCACACCCGATCTCAAGGGTCTGTGCCGCTCTGAGTTGTGCGCCAAGTGTTTCCACATGCCGAGCAAGACCGATAGCAGATTCCCAGAGATAGGTCCAGTAAGGGAGATAGAGTCTGCCTTCGCCGCCCTCTCGACTGAGCCGATCCAGGTACCAATCGGGTTCTTCTATAAGTGTGAGTTGTACCCGACCGGTCTTCAACTTAACGATGGTACTTGTGAGGGGGTAGTCTCGTAATTGGGTGTCCATTTCCTGTATCATATCCCAAAATCAGGCGGTATTCACTGATACTAACGTATCTCCAAGTTCCTCCACCGCATTAATAGCATCCTCAAGTTCTTTTCTGTAGATGTTCGCAAAGGTGGCATGACAAAGTTCATTTAGGGTGAACTTTTGAGCTGATCCAATCTTATTGATAAGCGTTTGTGGTAAATTATATCTACCATTATTTGCGAGTCGAACTATCCGGATCCAAAAATCATTGCTGGTCAAATCTTTCGGATTTTCACGATATTTAACCCAAATATCCTTTTCCTCACAAAATCTCTTTATTATCACTTCAAAAGCGGTACGAACGTAAACTGCACAGGCTTTGTAGTCGTTTGCCTTGAGATATTCTTTCGCTTTATCAATGTACTTCTCTTCTTCTGCATAGATGGGTATTTCATATCCATTAATTTTTCCGCGATAGAGCTCAGCAGATTTCCATTGTTTATCCTTGAATTTCTGAAATTTACGCTGTTTGACCATTTCATAAAATGCTCTGTCGTAAGTCATCAAAAAGATTTGGTAGTTTTTGAAATCTTTTTCGTCTAGAATATCAATTACTGGCAAGCGGTTTGACATGTCCAAGCCAATTAGAGCATCGTCCAGAGCAAGTATCCTAAGGTCACTTGGAGGTTGGAGCTTGAATCCAGCGAAAAAGATAGAAAGGGCTATTGCAGATAGTTTCGCTTCATTCAAAAATCGTTGATACGCGAGATCTTCTTCAAGATCTTTTCCAGCAAAATTAACCTTTAAAAGAATTTGCTGAGGATTAAGAGTGTTGTTCTCGGTGTTGAATTTAATTTTCTTCTCAAAATCAAGCTTAATCTTGATATCAGTGTTTTCGTCCCCGAACTTGAGTAGAATGTCGTTTGCATCTGTTTCCAAATCTTTTAGTTTATTTTCAAGGCCTGTATTGAAAATCTCAAGTTGTTGCTCAAGAGTTGTAATCTCTTGTGTTGCTCCCTGCTCTAAAGGCACAGCCCTTGATATTTCATCCCATTGCTCCGAAAAACTTTGCGTCGGAAAAGTTTGATCGTTGACTACATTTTTCAAGAGCGTATTGATCAACAAATCAAACACATTCACACTATTCCTTCCGTGATGAAGGTAATTTGTTTTTAAGAGATCTTTATAATCAAGAAATCCTTTTGCTTTTGATGCGTCAATGATTGGTTGAATTTTGGTGTCATTCTGAATATTCTCGGACCACTCATAAATTTCTTTATTTAACTTTGGATCAGGTGTGAAGTGAAGTTTGATGTAACCTTTATCAGTCTCATCTGTAAATATATTCCTGTGATCCCCAAATTGATGTATCCCTTCACTGGATTCAAGGAAGAACTTTAAGGCTTCATATAGAGACGTTTTGCCACTTCCATTTTCACCATAAAGCAAAAGGTTCTGACCTTTCTGGCTATCCTCGTTAAGATTAATTATATCTGGTCCTCGGAAAGCTTTGAAATTTTTGATTTCAATTTTAGTAATTTTCACCACTTACCCTCAATGATGCGGATAGGTCTTAAACTATCCTGAAAAAATAGGTTTACCCGAACTGGGTGTTCTCTATGATGTAGGTGTTCATAAAGAGAACGGAACACAGACATTTTATCTCTTGGAATCTCATCTATCTCAGGCAACTCTTCTGCTATTAGATGTTTAAAAATATCTCTGTCAGCACTCTCAAGCACATCAGGCATATAAAACTCATACGCCAATCCGTTGACAATCCACTCAAAATATCTGAACACAGCGAAGTCGCGGGAGTCCGCCAAATCTTTACTGTTTATTGTCGGTTGTTGCTGGAGACATACGAGGTAATCGACGAGTTTGCGAACCAAATCTTTCTGTGTTGCATTGATATCAGGGACCGGAATCTGCTTTATATAGTCACTGCGTGCCTCAAGTTTACCGCCATCTAATTGTTTGGAAACCTGCGAATAGAACCACTCTACAGGGAGTGTATTGAGTAAACCGCATAACCATGTTTCGTCAGTTGGAATAACGTAGCAGGTATATCCGCAATACAAACCTTCAGTCTCAACGGCGAAAGTTTTCGTATTATAGAGGTTTGGACAGACCAGTTTCGGTTGCGCGAAATGCTCCACCTCCTCAAGAGATGTCTGGAGTTCATACCATTCCTGTTCATCCCCTCTTTTGCTCAGGAGTTCTTTGTATTTTTCTAAGTATTTTAGGATTGCAGGATAAGCGTTAATCTCTATACTGCGGTAGGTAAAGATTAACCACTGGTCTTGTGGTTCTACATGCCAGCGTCTGATATCCGGTCCCTGCAAGAACGGCTTCAAAATATCAGCCGATGAAGGGTGTGCTGCAATGAGTTCATCCCGCTTCGTCTTATCTACTACAAATACTTCAGTCGGTACTGTTTCTATGCCGAAATAGGATGACTCTTTGATATATTCACCCAATGGAGGCCCTGCATCACGGAACCTTTTCAACAGATCCAAAACTTCCGGCGATTCAAGGGGTTTCCCTTCGGAGCCTAAGGTTTTCTCCACCATTGGATAGCGATATCTGAAACCTTGTCGAACAAGGGCAACGATGTCTTTCGGTAATTTAACTTGATGTTTCTGTTCAAAGGCGGCAACGTTTCTATAATCGTTCCGAAATGCAGCGACAATATCCGCTCCCATATTTTTTGCAGTCATTAGGTCGGCTTTGGCACTTCCCCACTCTTGTAAGTGTAACCACGCTTCTCCGCGATTGTAATAGATACTGGCATCATCGGGTTTTAGTGCTATTGCTTTGGTATAGTCTTCTATAGCCCGATTAACTTCGCCTGTTTTGAAATAAGCTAAACCTCGATTGTTATAGATACGAATATCATCAGAGGTAAGTTGAAGTGCCTCGGTATAATCTTTTATGGCGAGGTCAAAGTTACCTACGTGGTTGTAAGCATTTCCACGACTGTAATATGCTCCCGCATGCTCCGGATTGAGTTCTATGGCTTTGTTATAGTCTACAATCGCACGCTCAAGGTCGCTTTTGGCACTATAAGCTAAACCACGATTGAAATAGGCTGATGCAAATTCGGGCTTTAATTCTATTACTCTGTTATAACTTTCAATAGCAAGGTCAATCTCACCCTGATTGTAGTAGGCTTCTCCACGATTGTAGTAGGCCTCTATATAATCAGGTTTAAGATTTATCGCTGTGTTGAAGTCTTGAATCGCGTTATCAAAAATGAGCAGGTTGCTATAAGCAGTACCGCGGAAAAAGTAGACAAGCGGACCGCCAAGTTTGAGATTTATCGCCATATTAAAGTCATCAACAGCCTCGCGAAATTCCCTTTGATTGTAATAAATGAGACCGCGATTATAATACACACCGGCGGCCTCCGAATTCAGTTCTATCGCTTTGGTAAATGCTTCTATTGCTTTATCAAACTCACCATTTTCACCATAAGCAATACCGCGAGCATTATAGGTATCGGCATCATTAGGTTTTACTTCGGAAGTCAGTAAAATAACTATGCCTTCTGGTAACTGGACACCGTGTTTCTGTTCAAAAGCTGCAACGCTTCCGTATATATTATGAAACGCGGCAGTGATATCTAATCCTTTATCTTTGGCAATTGTCAGGTCGGTTTTTGCTTTTGCCCATTCTCTTACGCTTAACCATGCTGTTCCCCTGCTATAATAAGCCATTACAAGTTCAGCGTGTAGTTCTATCACTTTAGTATAGTCTTCAATAGCCAGATACCCTTCGTTTTTCCAGAGATAGGCAGCAGCACGATTAACATAGCCATGGACGAGTTCTGGTCGAAGTTTTATCGCCATTTCAAAATCTTGGATAGCAAGGTCAAAGTTGCCTTTGTCAAGATAAACTAAGCCGCGGTTATTATAGGCTTCATAAGTTGTACGACTGTTTGGATCCAGTGCTATCATCACTGTGTAACTTTCAATAGCGAGATCAAGTTGATTAACAGCACGATAAGCCACCCCGAGATTAACATAAGCATCGGTAAAATCTGGGTTCAATTGCGTCTCTGTTATATAATCTTCAATAGCGCGCTTATAATCGCCTTTGCTGAGATGAGCATTCCCTCGGCTATAATATGCACCAACACGGTCAAATTTGAGTTCGATCACAGTCGTATAGGCTGCGATGGCCTGATCAATCTCTCCGCTCTCTTGGTACACATTACCGAGATTAAAATGAAAAGCAGCATCATTTGGGTTTAGTTTTATCGCTTCGCTTAAATCCTTTATAGACTGCCTGAAGTCGCCTTTTTTGCTGTAAGCGTTACCGCGATGACTATAGGCTTGTGCAAAGGTTGGGTTAAGTCTTATTGCCTTGTCATAATCCTCGATAGCGAGATCGTACTTACCATTCTGTGCGTAAGCATTACCTCGGTTGTTATATGCCTCAGCAAGTTCTGGATTCAGTGCTATCGCTTTGTTCAGGTCTTTAATAGCGGCATCAAGTTGATTTTTGTTCTTGTAGGCATTGCCGCGACCGCAATATGCCTCGGCATAATCTGGATTAAGTTGTATTGCTGTATTATAGTCTTGGATAGCGAGATCATTCTCACCTTTGCCGATGTAAGCACTGCCACGATTGTTATATGCCCCGACATAATCAGGTTGCAGTTCTATAGCTTTGTTCAAATCAG
>VYCT01000036.1:17352-23190 GCA_009843785.1 Candidatus Poribacteria bacterium
CATAATCAGGTTGCAGTTCTATAGCTTTGTTCAAATCAGCAATGGCTTTATCAAACTCGCCTCTTTTGGTATAAGCATTACCGCGATTGCAGTAGGCATCAACAGACCCACGATTAAGTCTTATAGCCTCGCTCAAATCCGCAATAGCTTTGTCAAACTCACCAATCATAGCATAAGCGGCACCACGATTACTATAGGCCAGGGCATAATTAGGATTGAGTTTTATCGCCATATTATAGTCCGTGATAGCCTGGCTAACCTTATTTGTGCTAAGGAGGGTGTTGCCTCGAGTACAATATGCATCAGGATAATTAGGATCGAGTTTGATTGCTTTGTTCAAGTCAGCAATGGCTTTGTCAAACTCGTTTATTTTGATGTAAGCATTGCCGCGATTGCTATAGGCCTCAGCATGATCGGGTTTAAGTCTTATGGCTTCGTTCAAGTCAGCAATGGCTTTGTCAAATTCACAAAGAACAACGTAAGCCCCACCGCGATTGTTATAGGCTTGGACATAATCCGGTTTGAGTTTTATCGCTGTATCATAATCTTTAATAGCCCGGTCAGCCTCACCTTTGCTGAGATAAACAGCACCGCGATTGTTATATACCTCAGGAAGGCTTGGTTTCCGCTGTACAGCTCCATTAAAGTCTTGTATAGAAAGATCAAAGTTCCCTTTACAATAGTAAGCAATACCGCGATTGTTATAGGCATCCGCGTTATGCGGGTTGAGATCAATAGAATTGGAGTACGCCTCTATTGCCATATTTAATTGTCCGAGCATCACGAGGACGTTCCCGTGTTGGAGTGCTAATTCCGAACGTAATTCTTTTTCAGATATTTTGACTGACGGATCTGCATAAATCTGCATCTTGTCAACGATTTTTCGGATACCGTCAACCACATTTTGCCAACCATCACTTTCAGGTTGCCATTTGTTAATCGGATTGCCTTTGTCAGGAAGAGCTTGGAAATCACTCAGTTGATGATTTAGCCAATCACAACTCTCAAGGATGATTGGAATAACCCTTATCTCTGCATTTAGTGCCGCTGCTAATTCCTTATTGCAATTTTTAGAGTCAAGACTATGAGCAGAGGTGAGATAGAGAAGGAGGTTGGAATCCGCGAGATTGCTGAAGATAGTATCACGCCACTTGTCACCTGGCAGAATTTCGTTGTCATGCCAGATGCTTATTATGCCTTCACGTTTCAGAAGCGTAAGACGTGTTATCAATTCGTCCTTTGCTGCCGTATCTGTGTGTGAATATGTGATAAATATCTTTAGTGGGTTGCTCATTGGTTTTTCTCCACAGTCACAATTCATTTTCGACGAACCCCCGCCACTGTCTGAATCGCGGATTTTCTCGGATTTCTCGGATTTCTCGGATTTTTAAGAGCAGTGTCACTTGCCCCCTGCTCTGCGGATTCGTCAGGTCTATAACTTTAATCCAGGGTGCGCTGTTGAGCACTTCCTGATAGATTGTCTTATCTAATGCTAAAAATTCCTTTTCAACTTCTCTTGGGATCCACACTTCGGTATAGAGATCTTGCAATAAGGGAAGGCAATTGAGCCCTGAGAGTCCAATAAGCGGGGTAGTATTACTAATAACGGGCTGTATTGGCATTCTTTAAAATCCGCTCTTGGCGTACTTTTCCTCATCACCAAACGGTGAGAGTCCGTAATCCCCCATGAGAAATATGAATTCCATGCGTGGGATACCTGCAAGTTTCGAGGCAAGGCCACTGCTGAGTTCGTCGTTTCCGTAGTACTTCATTCCTAACGCAATCCGCGCATCTTTATCCATTTCAAACGGTTCGCTCCGGGGTGTCAATAATACGACAATCTCTTTCGGCAAACGACTTCCTATCTTCTCCTCAAAGGCAGCAATGCTCCCGTGGGTATCGTGAAACGCAGCGGCGACATCCACGTCTTGTAGGAGTGCAGCTGTCAGGTCGGTCTTCGCTTCTTCCCAATTTTTCGCAAGTAACCAAGCTTCACCGCGTGTGTAATAGAATTCAGCAATCTTTGGCCTGAGTTTCAGTGCCTCAGTATAATCCGCAATTGCACTGTCTAACTCGGCTTTAGCGCGGTAGGCGTTGCCCCGATGCGTGTATGCCTCCACAAGTTCTGGTTCAAATTGTATCGCTTTATCATAATCCGCGATTGCCTTGTTTAATTCGTTGTTGGCATAGTAAGCCTGTCCTCGATTAACGTACGCTTCGGCAAATTCTGGATTCAATTCTATCGCTTTCCTATGATCTTCAATCGCCTTGTTTAATTCGCCTTGTTCGTTGTAGATAAGACCCCGGAAGGTATAGGGCTCAGCGAGTTCTGGGTTGAGTTGTATGGCTTTGTTATAATCTTCAATCGCTTTGTCTGTCTCGCCTTTATCCCGGTGAGATATCCCACGACACGTATAAGCCTCTGCAAACTGTGGATCTAATGCTATCGCAGCGTTATAGTCTTCAATCGCCTTGTCTATGTCCTCTTTGCAATGGTAGGTTATGCCGCGCTCGGTATAGGCATAGGTAGCCGCATCAGGTTTAAGGTTTATCGCTGTGCTAAAGTCTTGGATAGCTTTCTCAAAAACCAGCAGGTTGCGGTAAGCCAACCCGCGTCCCAAATAAAGAAATGGCTCGTCCGGTGTGAGGCTTATGACTTTGCTAAAGTCATCGACGGCTCGGTAAAACCTGCCTTTGTAATAGTAAGCTATGCCTCGCTGTCCATAGACATCGACATTTTCCGGATCCAGTTCTATTGCTTTGGTATAGTCTTCAATCGCGAGCTCAACTTCATCTCTTACGCTATAAATAAAGCCCCGACCATAATAGGCATTGGCATCACTTGGGTTAAGTCTTATTGCTTCGGTATAGTCATTTATGGCGTTATCAAAATCGCCTTTCATGCCATAAGCATTGCCACGATTGTTATAGGCCTCGGTATAATCAAGTTTGAACTCTATCGCCTTCGTATAGTCACTTATGGCGTTATCAAAATCGCCTTTGTTGAAGTAAGTAAGACCCCGATTGTAATAAGCAGCGGCAAATTTCGGAACCAGTGCAATCACCTTATTAAAATGTTCAATCCCTTCGTCAAATTTGCCCTTTTCGCAGCAGTCAATACCATGGTAGTTATAGATACTAGCGTCATTCACTCCAATATTATCTTTATTGAACGTGCTTATATCTTTAGGGTCATTCACTCCAACATCATTCCGATTATACGAATTTGTATATCTATTAAGCCGGATTGAAGCAGCATCGGGGGCAGAGCGGTTTAGATTCGATTGTAGCATCGTTTTTCCTCCTCTACAACAAAGATAATTTAAGAGTAATGATAGCATATCCAGAGACTTGATGTCAACCGAATTTGGAGATTTAAGACTCAATTAACCGTAAGCATCACATACCGCTTCCCTGGAGCGGAAGATTGGAAACACCATGCGGACTATAGACATAACGCTCCGCTGGAGCATAATCCGCGAAATTTGTGCAATCCGCGACAATCCGCGATTCAGATAACCTATCCTTTCCCCTTCAAACTCCGCGCCTTCCGCAGCCGCGCTTCCACCAGATTGACAACCGCTTCATACACACCATCCCGTTCGCCTTGTGTCAGATCGAGGGCATCAAAGATGATTGCGTCAAGCGCGCGGCGGTTTGGATGCTCAACATCCTCTTGAATTGTACCAACTTCTCTCTGAATCAGTGTATTTACCAAATCCTCATTGAATGCCACCAATTCAGGTTGTATAATTTGGAAATCCTTGACCTCATACACAGCCGTTTTCAACCCCCCTCCGCCAAGCGAATGAAAGCCCGAAAGGAGTTTAAAAAGCATTATAGGTGTCGAATTGAGCAAAACCGTTAAAGTGTCAATGTTACCCTGATATTTTATCCCATAAAACTTGTCACTTTCATAGATAGTTGGTGCGTTCCGATGTACTTTGAATGATTCAGACATTGTTTCAATCCAAAGCAAATCGGCAAAATCCCATTTCCCCAAATCCCACCACCTTTTCCGTCCTTTGCAACTCGGTCGCTGATGATACCCTTGCGACTCGCCCCAGTCAATATAGTCCAACGCCGCAGTGCCCGCCAATGCTGTTCTGTCTGCATGACACATAAGCAACTTGAACTGCAATTGACTTGGGTCTACACGGATGCTTTTGCATTCACGCGGACTTTTGATGACAGGTTTCAGAAATTCCGACTCAATGCCCCATTCCTGAATCCGTTCCGCATCAAGATAGAAAAACTCATTGGCACCTGTCTTGATGCCAAATCGCACCTCCGCGATGTCTCCGAGGCGTACCAATTTATCTTTTCCCTTCTCCAGAAGTGTCCAATAGATGTCGGGGGCGCGGAGGTATTTCCCGCCCCACTTGTCGCCTGCGTACTTGTTCTCACGCGTGCCTGCCTGTTTGAGTTCGGTATACGTGCGCGTCCGCTCCCGACGGTTCTCTATATTTGGGTCGCCGATGAACGTTTTGAAGGTGAGAAAACGGATATGAGAATCCGCATCAGGGGTGCCGTTTTGGAGAATACTTACAATCGTGTTGATGTCGGCACTCTCAAACTCACGTTCTGCTTCACTATGGCAGATAACCGCACCTGCCGTGTTGTCCAATAGATACTTCTGTAACGGCGCGCCGTAGTTGACATCCAGCCAACTGTTGGAGCAGATAAACGTATGGATACCGTTCGGACTCAGCAGTTGCAGTCCGCGTTCATAGAAATAGACGTAGAGATCCGCGGCACCTGTGTAACAGGTGTATCGTTTTTTCAATGTGGGTTTGAGATGCTTGATTTTCTCTTGGCGGACGTAAGGCGGATTGCCGATTACGACATCAAATCCGTCTGTGATACCGAACATCCATTCGGGGTCGAAGAAGTCAGCGGAGGCGTTCTGGTTGTAGGGATCCCAATTAGCGATTTTTTCAGTCGTCTCACTCGGAAACCCGTCCCGTTGGAGGATCGTGCTAATCTCGGCGCGGAGGTCAGCATCCTGTTTACGGTACCGTTCTTTGGTGCGCGGTGTTCGTGCGGTGAAGTGTCTACGGCGCACCTCTGCTAACACCTGCTCCTTCGTATCTACCTCCGGGTTGCGAAGCGACATCTGTGCGGGTTTCTCCACACCGAGCAGTGTGTTTGCAGCGACGAACTTCGTCTCAAGGTTCGGCAGTGGACGCACACCCCGATTTTCGCGGGTATCGTCTATTTTCTGTTCCACAATGAGTGAGATAAAGAACCGGAGTTTGGCAATCTGTGTAGCGATGGGTTGGATGTCCACACCGTAGATGCAGTTCTCTATGAGATAGAGTTTTCTACCGTAATCGAGTGCGTTGCGTTCAAACGCCTCGTCGATGCTGTCTATTTCGCGTTCCAGTTCAGCAATAGCACTTTCACGGAAGGTGCTATCGTCAATCTTCTCTGATGCGGTAATGGCACCTTGGACGCGGTCAATTTGGCGTTGTCGCCATTGTGCGTTGCGCGGATCCAATTTACTGAGCAGGAAGACGAGTTTATGCAGGATACCCATCGGGAAGGCACCGGAACCACACGCGGGATCGAGGATTTTGAGTGTGTCAATGGCGGTGATGAGGTGTTCCGCTTCGGTATCGGTGAATTGGTGGGGTTCGTCGTTGTAGGCGAGGAGGTGGCGGAGTTTTGAGTCAACCCCCCTGCCCCCCTTATCAGGGGGGAAACGGGACGCATCCAACGTGTTTTCGAGATAGGCGATGAGGGATTCATCTACCATGTAATTGACGACTTCGCGCGGAGTATAGTGCTGTGTCAATCGTTTGTTGCTGGATAGAGTCTCCTGAGTTTGATGCGTGC
>VYCT01000269.1 GCA_009843785.1 Candidatus Poribacteria bacterium
CCAATAGGTCATCTTTGCAACGACGGTTGAATCTAACAAGCGGGATTTCGTAGTTCCATTCGTATCATACGTCTGATTGAAAACAAAATAGAAATCGCTGCCTGGGCGGTAGATGTAGTTGATAAGGAAATTAGTAGACACAACGTTTGTATCAGCATTCCATTGGGCAAAGAGTTTCGCAAAGAGCCCTGTAGAAAAAGAATAGTCAAGTCTGCCTCTGAAAAGATTGACGTAAACAGGCCGGGGCTGTCCATCGGTGAAATACGCTTCAGGTAAGTTCACTACCTGATTAAATTGGTATTGTACACTCAGTCCGATATTTCCGTTCGGTTTAAGCGTGGTTTGTATATATGCCCTACGTACTTCGCCTTCGTAAAAATCCTCAAGCCCACCACCAATAGTTGCACTAATTGGGCGACTATCATTGCCGGAGAGACGGATGTTATACGCGTTAGACTGGTAGTCGCCTATCGGAATTTCGACATCATCTCTAAAACCGAAAACCTCGTTCAATTGTTCAAAGCTGCGGCTGGCACTGAAAAAGATATAATCTCCGGTGTTGAGTTCAAAGAAGTTGGAGTAGGAGAGGTCCCATTCTTCCAATTCGTTGTCGTGATTGAGAATATAATCTATCTCTGGCCCCGTCCAAACCTGTCGGATCCCAAATTTGTGAGGCATCGGGGTCCAACGCAGTTCACTCCGTAAATGCCGAATGCCTTTACGCCGTACATATCCGACACCGGGATTGAAGTCATTATCAATGTCGGTATAGGACCCCTCGGCGCGAAAGCGGTTGTTTTGCCATCGGGAACCGAGATACCAAGCGTTATTCTGTCCAGACATAGCGGGTTCAAAAGTTCGTGCCCACATGCCTCGGACGTTCAGGCTATCCTTGGGGCGGTACTCAAAATCAAAGCCGCCGGCGCGATTGTAATCCCCGATTTCGTCTTTATTGACAGCAATAATCCCGATACGTGAGCCTGCGGCAATATCCTTTGTAATCCGCATCACGGAATAGTTTGTGTGCGGAATATCGACAGGGTCATCATCGATATTGTCATCATAAAATTCATCGGTGAGTACATTGAGAAAGCCTACGCCGTAAGACCCAATCTTACCGGTCGTTTTTCCGCCAAAAATAATGGGGATCGCGTTCCCTTCTGCGAGCCCGATCCGTCGGCTATAGAAAAGGAGCATCGGTGGCGGGCGGCGGAAGCTGGTTCGCGGCACGCCGAAATCGAAAAGCCCTGCGCCTTCGAGGAAGAAAGGACGCTTCTCAGGAAAAAAGAGGCTGAATCGGGTCAGATTGACCTGTTCCTCATCTGCTTCAACTTGTGCGAAGTCAGTATTATAGGTAATATCCGCGGTAAGGTTTGAGGTGATACCATATTTGGCATCAAATCCGAGTTTAAATTCGCGCGTCGTCTGGAGTATTGCATCGTCATTACGGACTTGTGTGATTCCGGGCAGAAAATACGGGAGGACTTCTAAATTTCGGGATGGTGCGATCCCTTCCAATCCGACAAGGTCACCGACGTATGCTGTTCGGTATTTTGCCCGACCGCCGTAAGAGGAGGGGACGGGCATCCATATCGCTTCTTCTCGAAGGCGAGCGATGCCGCGTCCAGCATTGATGCCCCATGTCATCGGATCGTTTTTTTCAAAACGGAGTTGGCTAAACGGAACGCTGAGCTCTGCAGTCCAGTAGGCATCATTAATTTTCGACTTGCATGCGACAACGGCGTCCCAATCTGTGTTCATCGTGTCGCCGCTGTTGGTGATAACTCTGTCCTGGATCGCGCCAAGCGCGTTCATCCGAAAGAAAAAACCGCTCCGTTTGTCGTTATATGTATCCAATAGCACAAAAACGTTGTCATTTTCGTGTAGGTCGCGTGCATCTCGGCGCATTTCGTTGGCGATGAGTTTGGACATGTCTGAATCGAAACAGGTGAAACCGAAGTAAATGTTCTCATCATCGTAAAGAATCCGCAGTTCCATGGGTTCCGACATGTTTTCGCCGACGTGTGGCTCGACCTGCACAAACTGGTCCATCGGTTCCGCGTGCTGCCAATCCGCCTCCGTCAGATCGCCGTCAATCTCGATACTTTCGTAGGTGCGATATGCCTTGATCTGGTTGTTGTGTGGCTCGGAGTGAACATTAGCAATGACAGCGTGAAACAGCGTAATGATGAACAACGGAATTACGATCTTTTGGAATTTGGGGGAAGAAGATAGATATTTGTCCAAAAATGTTGCCTCCTTTGGGTAAAGAAATCTGACTATTATATAGACGAAAAAGAAGGCGAATTGGACTATATAAATTTGAGTTGAACCGGATTGTCAAAACTCCGCCGTCACTGCAAGGAAGGGGATTATCGGTAATTGGGCAATCCGTCTCTCTTTTGTATAATTCTCGTCATAGCGGACTTGAAGGATATTCGTCCGGTTATAAACGTTCCATAGTTCTAAAGTAAATCCCCACTTCCATTTGTTAAAATTAAAAACGGACTTGAATGACTTGTGCAGCCGTAAATCCAAACGGTGATATGCTGCTTCGCGCTCGATTTCACCGTAAATCGGTAGCCACGTTTTGTTTTTCGTAAAGGGATTGGTATACCGTTCTCGATCGACTAACGGCGAATATAGCACGCCGCTCTTGTATTGCCAATTTGCGCTGCATTCCCATGATTCTGCTTGGTAATTCATGCCGATCGTCACGACATGCGGCGTATTGTACATATAAAAACGCTCGTCATCCCTTGGGGAATCTTGGCGTTTAGAGATGATGTAGGCATAAGAGAGCCAACTTCGGAAGGCTTCGCCTATTTCATGATCCAATGAAACCTCAACGCCTTTCACGTATCCTATCCGTTGGTTGCGATAGCGTCTTTCGGATTCGTTGTAAGTAATCATGTCGCGAAGGTCTTTGTAGTAACCGGCGATTTCAATTGTTGTCCGTGTAGGTAAGCGTTTCTTGTTTGTAGGTGCGCTTGCTTCTGTTTCCTTTGGTTTTGATTCTAAAACTTTTTCCAGTGCAACAACATAGTGCCTTGCGAGACTCGAGGCGATTTCTGGGTTCTTCTTTCCAAGCACAACTTGATAAAACTGAGGGTTTTGAACGTAATTACCATACATGAGACGGAGGTCTATTGGAAAAAAGGATAGCTGGTCGGTGTTCGCGGAATCTGGTCCAAGGGTCACGCCGAGGAGGCCGCGCGGCTGCAGTGAAAAGTCGTCTATGAGATTAAAATAGTTTGCGCGAATCCCGACAGTGGCATAAAAATCAGTGTAGCGAGGCGAAGGCAAGTCTTGTGTTGCTTGCAGGTACCCTTCCAGACGGTGCAGGCTTTTGGATGTGTTGGTGAGGACTTTCTCCCCATCTTGTTTAAGCCTGAAGTCATAGTCTGGATCCCCTTCTTCAGGTGGACGCGAACCAACGCTAATCAGTGATGTAGGCAGACTTGAAAGTACAAATCCTGATTCCAGCAGCGTTTTCGGATGTCTCACCCAATACTCGAGGTCGCTTCGCAATGCGTAGATACTTCGTGCTGATCGATAAAAATAGCCATCACCGAACTGAAGTTCCGTGCGAGAGAATGAACGCGTGAGTGACACAATTGATGTGAATACGTCCTGTTTCTCGGAATAAAGATGAATCCCTTGTGAATCGAAAGGGTTATTTGAGCTCAACGGACCTGGCAAATCGCCAGACACTTCATCTGAAGTAAAGTTCAATTCGCCAGAATCGTCTGCTGCGATGGCGTTGACAACCAACCTGTGTGTGTTATTTAATTGGTAGACCGCCTTCCCTTGATAACTCCAGAAACTTGGCACCTCAGTCACCAGATCGCTCTCAATCTTGAACAACCGAGGTAACAATTCAAAAAGGGGCCCTATATAGCTCCGCCGTCCGAAAGCGTACCAGTATCCCTGTTCACCTATATTTCCTTCAAGGAAAGCTTGCGAATACACGAAATTGGCGTTGACTGTTCCGCCTAACCAAGTATCCGTCTTCGCGCGGGAGTGGATGTCAATCACAGCCTGTGAGTCCGCACCGAACTCTGCGCCGAATCCACCCGGGTACACATCGATATTTTCAATCACGTCAGCGTTGACAGTGGAGATGATTCCGAGGAGATGGTACGGGTATCCTAACGGTAGCCGATCGAAATAATAGAGGTTATCCTCAGGCCCGCCGCCTCGCACAGAGAGGACTCCGACAAAATCGTTCAGTACGCCCATGCTGGGGAGGTGATTTAGAACCCGCAGTGGATCGCCTGCGCTTCCCGTGCCACTTCTGATAAATCTGCCATCCAAAGTATGTCGCGGCTTTATTTCGATCCGATCTGCTTCAACTGTTATTGGGTCTAACTTAACAATAGGACGTGATGCTTCATCCTCTGTTGGATCTGATTGATTAGTATCATCGGTTTGTGCGGAGGCACTGAACGGGACTATGCAAATTAAAAGGATCAGTATCTTTTTCAAAGCTGGTCTCCTGAGAGAGTTAGCAGACAGATGCTTTTACAAGGAAGTCGGGTTAAAATTCCGCTGTAATTCCCAAATAAGGAAGAATAGGCAGCTGGTTGAGGTCGTCCCGCGTTTTGTAATCGTCACTATAGTTGTAGTCGAGCAGATTCTTTCGGTTATAAGTATTCAGAAGTTCCAAAAAAACACCGAGTTTCCAGCCACTAAATCGGAAAATTTTACTGACGCGCAGGTCCAATCTGTGGTAAGCCGGTAACCGGTCGGAATTCGTTTCAGCATAAATCGGGATGTAGATAGGTTTTCCGTTCCTTGGATCGAACTGGATTTTCGCGTCTTCAACCGGTGTATAGGGGTTACCCGTACGGTATTGCCATTTCGCGCCGACTTCCCATGTCGGGGTGAGATTGTAGCTTGCGGCGAGTGTCGCAACGTGTGTCTGATCAAACGAGTAGGGGCGGTAGGGTTCACCAACGCGGTCGCGGCGTTTAGATAGGGCGTAGGCATAGGAAACCCATCCTAAAAACCGGTTTCCGCGCTGATGCCGGAGAAATATCTCCGTGCCTTGTGCATAGCCGACGCCTTGATTGAGGTACGCGACTTCTTCATCAGTTGTTGCTAAGCCTGTAAGATTTTTATAATAGGCTGCCATTTCGATTTCTGTTTCTTGCGAAAGCTGCCGTTTGAGTTCAAGAATATAATGACTCGCCCGACTTGACTTCAACGCGGGGTTACCGATGGTAGGCGAGAGCAGGGCTGGTATCGGTGTCTGGTTATAAATTCCATACGCAAACTGAAGTTCAGACCTATTCGGGAGTTCCACGAGTAGGCTACCGCGCGGTTGAATAGAGAGTTCGTCGGTACGATTGAAATAGTCGAAACGGAGTCCAAACACGACAGATAGAAAAGGTAACAGGGCGTATCTGTCCTGCAGATAGCCTTCAATGCGTTGTCCGCGCACGTATTCATCTAAGGGAACCTTTTCCTCGAACCGAATGTCATAATCCACCTCACCTTCATCCGGTATCCGAGTGAAAGTGCCAGTAACCTGGCCGGGTTCAAGCCCGAGAATTAACCCGGATTCTAAACGGTGTTTCGGGTTTAGTTCATAAGTGAGATCTTCTCGCAGGGTATAACTCGGTGCATCTATGTTAAGAGAGAGTGCTGGACCGAAGTTGACATCAAATATGAAATCGGATCGGGTGAGGGATAAAAAGGAGGTGAGTCGTTGTGTAAGGAATGAGCGGAGGTGAATCCCTGCGCCCTCAAAACCGCTTTCAAAACTGGTGTTCCCCCTAAAATCTTCGTCTACATTTTCGCCGTCCAACTTTATGGCAAAACGGTCGCCAGAGGCGAAAAGATTAAAAAAGAGTTGATGTTTTTCGCTAAGATCATACCCTGCTTTAAGTTGATAATCCCAGAAACGCGGAAAAGCGAGGAATGATCCTGCATCGAATGAGAGGGATCCGAGGAATAAGTCAATGTAGCTTCTGCGTCCAGCTGCGTACCAGAACCCTTTCTCGCCGATTTTCCCTTGCAGTAACCCCTCCGAGAAGAGGAAATTGAGATTAAATTTTCCACCGAAATTTGTTGGACTGTCGTTCTTTGAGGATATATCAATTACCGCTTGGGAATCCACGCCATATTCGGCACCGTAACCCCCGGCGTATACATCAATGTCGTCGATAATTTCGGAACTCAAGGACGAAACAAGCCCGCCGAAATGATACGGATAACCGACCGGCACCCGGTCAAAGTAGTAGAGATTATCCTCATCGGAGCCGCCGCGGATATAGAGGGCACCGCTAAAGTCGTTTGCGACCCCAATCCCAGGGATGGCGGGGAGCGCGCGCAGGAAATCACCACCTGTGCCGGGTAAACGCGTAATTTCATCTGCTTGAATGCTTTTTTTGCTGACAGTCTTCGGAAGGCGTTTGTCGATTACCTCGACACCTTCAAGACGAACGGGTTCTGTTGAGACATAGATTTCGGTTTCTCGATTTTCGCCGGCTACAACGATCACTGAGGTTCGTTGGATCAGTTCGGTCTCAGGCACCGTGGTAATTAAGGCATAAGTGCCTTCAGGAACGGCACTGAACACGAATTTTCCATTTTCATCGGTTTTTTGACGTTCATCGGTTTGAAGAATCTGGACCTCTGCGCCTGCTAATGGTGCTTTCGTGTCGTTGTTATAGACGGTCCCTTCAATTGTGCCTGTTTGTGAAAAGGCGACTGTAGGAACGGCAAGAAGCATCAGCAGGCAAAACAAACTTTTCATAAAAATTGGCAGCTCCTATTCGGTATATATTGGGAAATCGTATGTATTTGATTTTATAAAAGTATACAATTTTCTTTCCGAGATTGCCAAAAAAAAGAACTACCTCTTGGTTGTTTCAGAGGTAGTATCTTTTTACTCGCCGTATTGTCGTATCGTTAAATCCAAAAATAAAGGTATCAACTTTGCCCGTCCGGTGTATTTCTCTGTTAGTGTACCACGGCTTCCGAACCGAGGTTTTCCTGAATCCACGAGCGGAGTGGAACATCTTTTTCACCCGGAGAGGTATACCCCATACCGCCTGTGCTTTTCCCCAAGATCTGTTGTCGAATTGGATCAGCGTGTTCCATGACGTGTTCCACTGTCATGTTATCGCGAGGTTGGAGCCAGCGGTAACTATAGCCGTAGAAAAGCACCTTGCGCATCATATCAGAAGTATTCCGTCCGGCTGCGTGCCAGAGTCTCCGATCGAAAAAGACAGCCGTTCCGGGTTTCGCGAATATAGGCGTAGCGGTCTCAGGGTCCGCGGTGCTGTCCTCTGGCATTTCTACCTTGTTGAGTAGGTGGCTGCCGGGTATTGCGGAAAAATTGCCACGTCCGGGTACAGATGTATCGGTGAGGAAGAATGCGACCTTCAGCGATACACGCGGGCGCGGGTTACCTTCCAATTCGATGTTGAGTCGTCCACTGTCTTGATGCCATCCGAGCCGCCTCTGTTTATCACGTTCTTCGGGTGGCAGCGGTGGCAGCACAATCAGGTGTGAATGGTAGAGTTTGATGTTCCATCCGAGAATACCCCACACTTTTGGGAAGGTTGTGTGCCAATCGAGCAGCTCGATAAAGCTTTCATCTCTACCAACGAAGTCGAGGAGGTTGAATTGCGCGTCGGGTGGGAGTTCGTCTTTGCCGAGATGTTCCGCGCCTACGCGATCGACCGCGGCAATCAACTTCTCGACCATTTCCTGTGGGATGGCATCTTCAACGACCAAAAAGCCGTTTTCTTCAAAATGCTGTTTTTCTGTTTCGGTTAAACAGTGTTCTAAACATAACGGGTTCATCGTTTGCCTCCATGAAAGATGCATTAACTTGCGAAAAGTTTATACCGAATCTGAATTCTCGTCAATAAGAAAAATGTTTGTGTTGTGAAGGTTGGTGCTTGCCGACTCCACCTGTTTTGCTCGCTGGCCAGCGCGCCATCTCCGCCAAAAATTCACGCTCGCACTAAAAAGGAATCCAGTACCGATCACGCCGATGATGGTACCACCCAATGCTAATTCAGGATTGACCATCACGCTATAAACTGCGCCTCCGATGAGAACGAAGGCAATCAGGACATCTTTAAGACTGTTATTTTGTGCCCGTTTTTGAAGGAGTTGTAGGTTGGCAAGTTTCTTTTGTTTTATATAGTCAATGAGTGGCTCTATGGGAACATGTACCGACTCGGCTTTCCCAGGGGGTGCCTCTCGGACACAGCGGAATCCAATATTTCCGGCACTGTAGTCTGGCGGTGCCTGTAGGCGATTGGCGCATCGGAAATAGCGTTCTGCTGTGCCATCGCGTACTTCTAACCATGAGCCGCCCCGTAAGGCTTTCTGTTTTTCATCGGTTACTTGTTTAGATGCCTTACGTTTCGGATCGGGATAAGGTTGATACCAATCGGCAGTCCATTCCCACACATTTCCTGCAGCTTCGCCGACACCGTAAGGGCTGACTGTGGCGGGACGGGTGCCGACTGGTGTGGGATGTGCTGTCAGGATTTGTAAGGTCTCTGCCGGCGTTTCTGTAGCGTCTGATGCGTCAGGGACGAAGATATTGCCCCATGGATAGATACGTCCGTCGGGCCCGCGGCACGCTTTTTCCCATTCTGCTTCCGTCGGTAGCCGTTTGCCCGCCCATTGTGCATACGCTTGACTATCGTGCCAACTCACATGGACAACCGGGAGATTTGCATCTTCAGGCGCGAAGGCACCGTTTTTCCAGTGTACCGGCGGTGAATGGTTTGTCGCCTTTATGAAAGCAGCGTATTCAGCGTTCGTCACGGGATACTGCTCAACGAGAAATGCCTCCAGAAAGCGGACATGCATCGGTGCCTCATCAAGTTTAGCGTATTCCGAGTTGACTAATGCGGTCCCATAGAAGGGTTCAATATCGGTGCCCATGATAAACGCGCCCTGCGGGATAAGAATGGCATTGGTAGGTTTTGGGTCTTGATTCATCCAAAAGTCCAACCTGATGTAGCATATTTTGTCTCAGCTAAAGTTTTAGCCTGCACATGTTCTGTTAATGACAATTCACTTGAATGAAACGCAATTCCGAGGTTAAGTGTTTCAGATATTGCTTGGATGAGCGCGCTTCGGGAGATCGAACGTCCATCTGTATTAATGGCGGTCGATTTTTCACGCAGCATCTCTTGGACCGCAGGATTTTTTGAAACCCGCGCGAGAATAGCGGGCGGCGGCATATCCAAGGAGATGTAGCCTTGAAACATTATCCCGTTTCGATTGCGCCTGACAGAGACACCGGCCAACTTCTTGTTATCTGACATCACATCGTGTTCGGCAGGATTTGTTAAGCAAATATTTTGGGCGGTTTGGGAGGGTTCGGTGCATGTGGCGTAACACTGCGCGGGGATACCGAGTTGTTGAAACGCTTTGACGAGGGATTGCCCAATGCTGTGATAGGCATCGGAAATATTCATTTCTCCGGCACCTCGTGGGAGAATGAGTGTATAAGTCAATTCCCATCCATGCACGACGGTACCGCCGCCGGTCATCCGTTTGACCAGTTCAATGCCTTCTGCACGGCACGCATCTACATCCACTTCTGTGGTGATGTCTTGGAAGTAGCCGAAACTGAATGCGGGTTGCGTCCAACCGTAAAACCGTAGCGTCGGATTCAGTTGTTCCTTCTGGGCGGCGAGGAGTGCTTCATCAATTGCCATATTCATCGCCGCACTATTTTTTCCCATGTTCAGAAGTCTACCAATAGTTTTCATTAGGATAGTGGGACGCGGCACACCGCTGTCGTATGTGCATCGCAATACCAGAAATACCCATCCCAATAGGTCATTCCGTGCGGTTCAGGATGCGGTTCTGGTATCTCAATTTTGTTCAGATGGCTGCCGTCCTCTGGGTCAAGATGGAAGATTGCACGGTGGTTGGTTTCGACACACCAGAGATCATCGCCGACCCATGCGATACCGTGTGGTCGGTCACCGGGAGCAGGGAGCGTATGGATCACCGTGAAATCGTCTGCAACGTCCACCTGATAGATAGTGGCAGAGGGCGGTACAGCCAACCAGAGTTTATTCTCTCGCCATTCTAAACCGTGCGCGCCTGTCTGACCTGCGCCGGGTGTCTCAAAAGAGGCGAGTGTCTCACCGCTATCTGGATCGGTTGAAAGGATCTCGCAGCTATAGGTAGACGCGAGCCAGAGCGTGTCGCCTGTATCTGTAATACCGCTGCCTTTGTCGGAGCCGGTCGCGAGTGTCTTTTTCACATCGCCCTGATATGAGACGAGGTGCACTTCATTGGTCTGCTGATCAAGAATCCAGAGCCCGTCTTCAGTAGCTTGCATTCCGTTGGGTTGGGGGCCTGGGGAGTCAAAAACTTTTTCGATTGTGGGCATGGGAAACCTCCGTATGCAATATATTGTATTGAGGTTTTATTATATGTGGTTTTTAGAAGGGTGTCAAGAATTTTTTATGTAATTTTGTGTTGTTTCAATCCTGTCCAAAAAGCAATTCTGCTTGATGAGGGAGAAAAATTAATGGTATAATTCTCAGCATAAAAATAGTGCCATTTTGAAATAAACGATTCTCATTAACGAAAAGCTGGTTCGTAGTAGCGCAATTCATTGCGCATCAACACAGGCAATAAATTGCCTTACTACGAACCTAAAGAAACTATCCTTTAAAAATCGACTAACGTTCTCGTTTAGCATAGCCCGGCTGAACTTCGTTGATGAACCTTGTCAACCCTTCGCCTTCTTTCGCCAATTCTTTCATCTCTTCAATGTCATCTTCACCTGCACTGTCGTAAGTGTACAGATAGACGCTGCCGCTCGTGAACCGGATTCTGATGAATTTAGATCCCACTTCGTAAGCAGCGATTCCCGAATTACCGTGGCGATTTCCGTAACGTTTCATGTTCATCCTCCTATGCGAATCTACAAGTTATCTTATAACTTGGATCTCCTTTTTGGGTTAATCGTAACACATCTCGTGAGAGAAGGTCAACCGAATTTAACATCAGAGAAAAGAAATGAAAAAATCTGTAAAGATTTAAAAATCCCATCTCCATAGTCAAGTGCCTATCCGTCCCTCAATATTAGTTTGCAAGCTGCCCGAAAAAGTGGTATAATTCCGCCATAACTCAACATAATACTTTGGAGATTACTTTGAACATTGATACATTAAAAGGAAAAACGGTGGGTGCTGCTGTTTCGGGTGGCTTGGATAGCTGCACGATTACGAAGTGGTTGGTCGATAATGGGGTGAATGTCGTCTGCTTTACGGCGGACCTCGGTCAACCCGACGAACGGGACGTTTCTGAAATCAAAGAACGGATGTTGGCGTGTGGTGCTGAAGAGGCTGTTATTGTAGACGCGAAAGACGCACTTGCGGAAGACGGTATCCGCCTTATCCAGTGCCAAGCGATGTATGAAGGCGGATACTGGAATACGACAGGTATTGCTCGGCACGTCACGGTAAAAGCACTTTTGCCGGAGATGGAGAAACGCGGTATTTCCATCTTAACACACGGTGCAACCGGTAGAGGCAACGACCAAGTGCGATTTCAACTCGCTACCAATATGCTCAATCCACATTTTGAGGTCTATGCGCCCTGGCGAGATCCTGAATTCCTGAAAAAGTTTGGCGGCAGGACAGAGATGATAGACTTCTGCCAAGCACATAACTTACCGATTACCGCGACACACGAAAAGCCCTACTCCACCGATGCGAATCTCCTTGGACTTACGCATGAGGCTGGACGACTTGAATCGCTGAAAACACCGGCGGGGTTTATCAATCCGGGTATGGGAGTCCATCCAAAAGATGCGCCTGATGACGTGGAACATTTTACCGTTACCTTTGCACGTGGAACACCTGTTGAAGTCAACGGAAGTCCTGTTACATCCCTTCAGAGTCTGCTGGCAGCAAACCGGATCGGTGGACGGAACGGCATCGGTATCGGCA
This sequence comes from Candidatus Poribacteria bacterium, assembly GCA_009843785.1. GTDB lineage: Bacteria > Poribacteria > WGA-4E > WGA-4E > WGA-3G > WGA-3G. The sequence goes on from VYCT01000269.1 coordinate 11,958, forward strand.
TTCACACCGTTGAAAATCGGTTTGTTGGGATCAAGAGCCGCGGCGTTTATGAATCTCCCGGGATGGAATTACTTGGGAAATGTTACGAGTATCTGCTCCAATTGATTTTAGACAGACGTGCACGCCGCCACTTTGATAGTGCGGCACCGGTCATCGCTGAACAGATTTATCAAGGCTACTGGTTCGATGCTGCGACGCAGGCGTTACTGTCCTCAATTCAACCGCTCACTGACTTGGCAAGTGGGACTATTACGGTGGCACTCTACAAAGGCAATGTCGCATTTCACGCCGCAGGTGGTGCACAGCATTCGCTCTATTCCGAGGAGACTGCCTCTATGGAAGCGATCGGTGACTTTGATCATGCGGATTCAGAAGGTTTTTTAGGGGTGCTTGGCGTGGGTGCGCGGGCATCGGCGGTTGCCGGACAGACGCAGAAGTAGCGTTTAAGGCACCTCAAGTTTTGCGAATACCTGTGCGATGATACTTTCAGCGTCTCGTCCGTCTGCCTCTGCTTCGTAACTGATGATGACGCGATGCCTTAGCACATCCATGCCGACGGCGTGAATATCTTCAGGGGTAACATAGCCGCGCTGCGAGAGGAATGCCCTTGCCCTTGCAGCGAAAGCGAGAAAGATGGTCGCGCGCGGTGATGCACCGTATTCAATGAGTGTACTGAGTTCGTCTAATTGATACGCTTCCGGTGCGCGTGTCGCACAGACCAAATCGACAATATAGTTCTCCAACTGTTCTGCCATATAGATGTTTCGGACGACCTCTCGGAACCGGATGATGTCTTGAGGAGAAATCACCGATTGAATCTCGGCGATAACTTCGGTTGTCATCCGCCGAAGGATTTGTAGCTCCTCTGAATGCGACGGGTAATCCACCTTAATCTTTAGCATGAACCTATCCACCTGCGCCTCTGGTAGCGGATAGGTGCCTTCGTGCTCAATCGGGTTTTGGGTTGCCAAAACGAGGAACGGGTCATCGAGTGGATACGTGGTGCCGCCTATGGTTACCTGCCGTTCTTGCATCGCTTCAAGGAGCGCGCTTTGTACTTTTGCGGGCGCGCGGTTTATCTCGTCTGCGAGGATGACGTTGGCGAAAATGGGTCCCTTTTTCGTGTAAAAATCGCCTTTCTGCTGGTCGTAGATGAGCGTGCCGACGAGGTCTGCTGGGAGCAGGTCGGGGGTAAACTGGAGACGGTTGAAAGAGGCATCAATTGTCTGTGCGAGCGCGCTCACAGCGGTTGTCTTCGCGAGTCCGGGTACGCCTTCGAGTAGAATGTGACCGTTGCAGAGCAACCCGATAATCAGTCCCTCCAGTAACGCGGTCTGCCCGACGATAACTTTTCCTGTCTCTGTGAGTATCTGCTGAACGAACCCGCTATCGGCTTGGATGCGGGCGTTCATCGCTTCTAAGTCGTAGTTTTCCATGTTTTAATGGCTGTTAACTAAAAAACGGTTGCGTTTCGCCTTCTTGGAAGGACTGCTCAAGCCACGGATCCTTGGTTTTCCGCCTGAATTCGATGACTTTTCGGCGCATCTCGTTGGCGATGTCTTGTAACTCTGGTACATCAATGACGTTCTGCGACTCCGCAGGATCATTCTGAATATCAAACAACGCCTCGCGGCTCTGTTGTAGAAAATCGGTACGCTGCCGTTCACCGAGTTGCTGGACATTGTCGTCACGGACGGCTGTCCATGAGATTGAACGGAATAGGTCGCTTGGGAGCGGTGTCTCTAATTGATACGCCAGATTACGGACGTATTTATACCGTCTGCCGCGTAACACGCGATACGGATAGTAGTTCGTTACCTCATGAAAGCAGTGAGAGAAATAGGTTTCTTCCCATTCACCGTTGCCCGGATGCGCGCTGTCATCTTCAAGGATAGAAAGAATTGACCTACCCGGAAGTGCGTCTTCTCCATCGGGATGCGCGACACCACACCAGTCTAACATTGTTGGGCAGAAATCTACCCAGTTGACGAGTGCTTGATTATGGAAGCCGCGTTTCTGTTGCGTAGGGCTGGAAATCAGCAGTGGACAGTGGTGTCCGCTATCAAAGCTGGATGCCTTCGCGCCGGGAAATGGCATCGCATGATCAGTGGTGACAAAAACGAGGGTTTCGTCTGCGCGTCCAGAAGCGTTAAGCGCATCTAAAACTGCGCCGACGACGGCATCCCACCGTGAAACGCTTTCGTAGTAATCTGCGAGATCCTCACGAACCGCTGGTACATCCGGTAGGAAATTCGGCACAATGATTTCATCTGGCGTATAGGAACTGGGTTGAATACCTGCGGGAGTCTGGTCGTTTCCGAATCCTTTGCCTGCGCGGTGCGGATGCGTACTGCCGATATGGAGATAGAAAGGCGTGTCTGTACTCTCGTTGAGAAATTGTGTGACCTTTGTTGCCATGTCCGCCGGACTCCGAGCGTTAACTCTGGGTTCAAAATCGAAGGGGTAAACGCTCTCTGGTTCTACGTGTTTCTTTCCGATACATGCCGTGGCGAATCCGTGTGCTTTCAGGATTTTTGGGACGGATTGCATATATTCATGCGTACGAAACCCGTGTATGCCGTGGCAGTGTCCGTATTGTCCATGCGTGTGGCTGTGTTGTCCCGTGAGGATACACGCCCGGCTCACAGCGCACGAAGGGCTTGTACAAAATGCGTGGTCGAACACGACACCGCGCTCGGCAAAGGCATCGATGTTGGGAGTTCGGATGACATCGTTTCCGTAACACTTTGCGATGCGGCTCCAATCATCAGCGATGACGAACATCACGCTTTTATAGGAATTGTTCATGATTCTCCTTTTCACTGGGACAAACGCGTTATTCGTCTTCGCTATTGAGATTTTCGTCTGCCCAATCTTCTTGGGTGTAGGTAATGCCATGTTTTTCACAGAACTTTTTAAAGCGAGCGAAATCTTCCTGCCGCGTTTCTGCCACCGCCTTCGGCACGGCTTCGGCTACGGCTTCGGCTACGGCTTCGGCTACGGCTTCGGCTACGGCTTTCTCTATGATCTCTGGCATTTTCTTTCGCAATTCCCAATACATAATCATCCTCCTCATGTGCGGGAGTATCATGAAAAATACTGCCTCAACAAATCCAAATCTGGCTAATGAAGACAGTGTGGATCTGACCGCAACGATCTTCGGTTGATCCACAAGAAACTCCCAAGTCGTAAGTCCCACTGCTGCTATACAAAAAATAATTCCGTATAGCAAGAGTGATATGTTATATTTTCTGCGCGGGATCAGCATCCCAAGTACGGACACTGTATCATCTTCCCGCATAAAATCGGCGAGCCAGTCTTTATCCTTCAAAATTTTTCCTGTTCTGTTTTAGTACACCTAATAGCAAAGGCCGAACTACTCGAAAAGTTGTGAGACCGGACAGGTAAACCCCGGCACGACATCCTCGCCGGTGAGTGTGTCTTCGCGCGTGAGCAGTGCCATGTCGTTTTCAGAGCGATAAACCGTCACGGTTTTAGAACGCGGATCCAGAACCCAGACAAGGGGCGTTCCGGCGTTCAGATAGGCAAACGCTTTATCTACAACACGCCACTGAACGTCTGTCGGTGAAAGCACCTCAATCGCCAAATCGGGCGGTATCGGGAAACCTGTGTTTTCGTCTCCATCCAACTGGGAAGTTGACACAAAAGCCACGTCTGGTTTTAGCCACGTTCGCCCACCTGAAAAGTTGCCTGTACATGGACCTCCCCTAACTGATTCTCATCGACGTGCCGATCCAAATACCGGATAACGTTAACACTAACCTGGCTATGTATCCTCGTTGGTGGCGACATCGGCACTAATTCTCCTTTAACGTATTCATATCCGTCTATATCGTTCTCAAGAAATTCTGCCAACGTCATGGAGACTTCTTCCGGTGAGCGAATACCTTGCGCAACTTCGTGGAGTTCTTGTTGTGTCATACTTTTTATGCCTCTTTTGATGTTTTATACCAAACCGCCCCGTTTTCTTAGGAACCATTCAAATCCGAGCAATGCGATCACAGCACCAAAAATAAGCGGGATATCCCAGATGTCAACATCCGTAATTTTTGAGGTTGCACTTTCGACGAGTGGGATCTGGTTCACGAGTTGGGCTGCCTCCTCCATGGCATAGTACTTTCCGCCACTCACTTCCGCGAGTGTTTTGAGAAGCGGGACGTTGAGTTCAGCGTTACTGAATTCGGCATAAGACGCTTTCACCTCAAAAAGGGTCTGTTGTTCGCCGAGGCTTTCGCCAGCGAGGGTACCGGTAGCGGTGACAGTGTATTCGCCATATTGGTTCGGGATAAAACGTGCCGTGTAGAGTCCGTCTTCACCGAGGACCTGCTCAAGTTTTAATTCTTTGCGCTTGCCTGCTTCATCGACGACGATAGCTCGAATTTTTGCGTTGTTCGTTAATTGGAATTGTTGATCTGTGGCAGTAACCTCAATCACGACAGATTCTTTCAATGTATAGGCTGTTTTTGCAATATCAAGTTTAATGTGTTCTTTCGGTGCGGTTGTCAACCATCTGGCGGTCTGTCGCCAGAAGCGTTCATGGCTATCATCTTCAGCGGAGTCCTTAAGCATTTGCCAGCGCCATGACGTATGTGGTGTAAAAACCATCACGCGTCCGGCGTTATAATTATGAGTAGCGATGAGAATACGATTCCCGAATTCATTCCGGTCGGTTGGATGTTCCGCCAAAACGAGGGCACCTGCTTTAGCACGCTTGACTTTACTATAGCCGACGAGCGGTTTGAGATCCGTCCAGCGTTTCATGTTCTCGATAGGGGTATCCGCCAACGCCATCAAATTTTCGCCCTTTCCCTCTGATGTCAGTTGTAACTTATATCCTTTGCTTTCGGCAGGGGACCGGGAACCTGTGGTTAATCTGGTCCGTCGTCTCGGTGTTGTCGATGTGGGTGGGGATCCGAGTTCTATTTCTACTGGGAGGCATTGTGCAATAGCGGTGTTGATATAGGAGCCAGCGAGTTCATGGTTCCCCAAGGAGCTTGAACCGCCTAACATCAGCAATCCACCGCCACGGGTGCGGACGAACTCAAGCGTATTTTCCAGCTGCGCGGCTGTAAATTGAGAGGCATCTACATTCCCTAAAATGATGGCATCAAAGTCGAAAAGCGTCTCCTTATCATCTGGGTAAAAATCAAAATCGTGCGATGTTGCGGTGCGAGTTCCGAGATAGCGTCTGTTCCCCTCGGAGAGATTTGTTAATATTCGATCAGTGAGTTGGATATTGGGATCCTTTTTCAGCGTCCGTTTTATAAAGCCAAATTCAGCGCGCGGTTTGCCGTCAACAAACAGGATTTTCACACGTTTGGTCGGGGCGACCTTCAGCAGAAATGTTTTTGTGTTGTTCTGTGGTACCGGTTCTGTTTCTTCCAAAGCTGCATGCACCTCAAATTTTTGGGTGCCGGCTTGGCGAGGGGTAAACTTAAGCAACACGCGTTTTGTTTTTACGTCAGAGGTTGTGTCTGTTGCACCGATTTGCGGTATCCAAGAAGAGCCTTCATCCATATCAACAGGTTCTGTTTTCAGAATCCGTCCGTTGCTTGTTAATTGGAGACTCACCTTTTTGCCGGTGAATCCTTTCCGTTTTACGGTAGCCCATATTTCGACGGGAAAATCTTCTTCTGCCGTGCGCGGAACATCGAGTTTGACGATCTCAAGGTCCGGGTTGCCTGCTTCAGAACCGACACCGACAGTGTGGATAGGCAGTTTCCGTTCCCGGATTTGCATCGCGAATTTCGCGATGTCACTCCCGCTTTTATCTACACCATCCGTTAAAAGGACAGCACCGGAGAGCGGGATGCCTTGTAGGTCATCAAGGGCTTCGTTTAATGCTCCGGGGATGTCTGTGCTTTCACCTTCGGCACTCGTCAATGCCGTATCGGGGATACGTTTGGCTGTAGTGTCAAACGCAAAGAGTCGCACTTTGAATTTGGTATTCAGTTTTTCAAGGAGGCCTTCGTTTTCAGCAAAGAGCAGGTCATTGACGCGACGCAATCGTGGTGCTGAATCGATAGAATCCGTAATTTGCATACTCTTGGAGCGATCAACCATTACCAATAGGTAGGAATCGTCAGGGTTTGACTGATAAATCGTTAGGAACGGTTTAAGTAGGCAGAAGGCGAGCAGACAGAGAGCAACTGTCCGCAGAAAAATAAGAAAGCCGCGAAACCCATGTCTGATACGTCCTTGTGTGCTACGGTATGCCCATATCGTAGCGACAATAAGTGCGACAAGTAGAACGGCAATGAGAAGCCCTGGTAACGGTACGCCAAACGAAAAATTTCCCTCTCGAAAAACGTCAATGGGGTACCTCATTATTTTTTCAAACATTTTTTAATTTATGGCCTCCTGAGCTGCGCGCCACTACGTCCCGCGCAGGTCTCCTGTTGATTCTACACATTTTAAAATCGCGCAGGCTTCTTAACACTCCAGAACGAACACAACACCGTTTTACCGAGTGCTGGCCGCCGATGGTTAATGATTAATCCCTTGATTGCTGCTGGCTATTCTCCAGTCTTTGTACAGGGATCTTGATGCACTGACCTGTGTGTGCGGATTGGTGTAATGCATCAATGACACGCATATTTCCGAGTGCGTCCTCTATTGGCAAACGGAGCGGGACACCGGTATCTATCGCTTGACAGAGATCCAAAATTTCAGCGGCGTAAGGATTTACACCGCTAACGCTAAAGGTGTCACCGTTTACTGTAAAGTGTGAGTCGCCTTCTGAGTTGCCCCACGCGCTCTGAACAAGGAGTGTGCCATTTGTGCCAGCGACTTCATAAGATTCACGCCATGTCCATCCAAAACTACAATCCAATTGCCCGGTAATACCATCACCAAAGTCTAAGGTACCGATCAATGTTTCCCAGACGTTGTTAATCGGCTCAAATTTACCTGTTGCCCAGGCGGACTGCGGTTCTCGTCCGACAAGATAACGGATGATGTTAATACAATAACACCCTAAATCCATGACAGCACCACCGCCGAGGTCGCCTCTCAATCGCCAGTTCTGTCGATCCGTGAGTCCTGTTGAGAAAGTAGAGCGCGCATAACGCACTTCCCCAATCGCGCCTTCCTCAATCTTCTGCTTCACGGCGAGCGTCAAGGGGTGATGCCGGTACATGAACGCTTCCATCAGTAAGATATTGGCGCGTTCTGTAACTTGGATCATCTGTTCCAACTGCGTGGTGTTCACAGCGATTGGTTTTTCAACAAGAATGCCTTTGACATTACACCGCACTGCCTCCAGCACATTTTTGAGGTGGCTTGAGGGCCACGTGGCGACTACCAGAACATCAGGTTCTTGTTTTTCCAACATCTGTCGGAGATCGTTGTAGGTGTTCTGAACGTTATATTCGGTCGCAAAACGCTTAAGCGACTCAAATTTTTCGTCGCATGCACCTACGATTTCAATCTCCGGCAAGTCTCGCCATGCGTTGCCGTGTGCGTTAGAGATACCGCCGCACCCGACAATCGCGACTCGATATTTTTTCGCCATAATTTTTACCTTAGAGGTTCTCTTTTGACATCACCATTGAAATGGGTTCGGGGTTAGAAACCCCTCCTACAATAGATTATAGCGAAGATATTTCTACCAACCGCTTCTCTTGCGCGGAGAGATTTGCTGCGAGCGATATTTCAAGTGTTTTGACGGCATCGCTGTAAGGGCTCAAAATCGGAGACGCGTCGCCGCTACGCACTGCGTTCACAAAAACTTCATCGATTGTCGGTCCCGGTGCTGTTTTATCTACCCATTCGCCATCTTCTCGGACTGAGACTCTTGATGGATTCCAATTCAAAAGTTCATCTTCATACAATAAATCCAGCACATTAGCGTTCGACCAGTCACCCGCATACGCCCAAGTAGCCGTCAACGAACCGATGGCACCGCTCGCAAATTGGAGTGAGACACTATTGGCATCGGGGCAATCCGTCTCTTTAAGAAACCGATTTGCTTGCATAGCGTAGACAGCCTCCACTTCGCCGCCCATGTAGCGCATCATGTCAACTGTGTGTGTTGCTTGTTCGACAAGTTGACCGCCGGATTTGTTCATCTGGCGGAGCCATGCGTTCGGGTCACCATGTCCGGTGCTGCACCAGTACTTACCGACAATCATATTAATTGTTCTTTCTTGCAGGATTTGCTGTGTTATTCGCGTTGAACCGAGATAACGGAGTTGGTACCCGACACAAGTTATCAGTCCTGCTTTTGTCACCGCTGCTTCAATTTCACGGGCGATATCGATATTGATGGCAACAGGCTTCTCAACGAGGAATGGTAAACCGCGCGCGATAACGTCAAGCTCTGGTTGCCCATGAACAAAAACAGGAAGACTGAGATAGACTGCATCCAAGTCATCGCGTTCAAGCAGATCTTGGTGAGCCGTGTAGGGGTCTGCATCGTGTCGTTCCGCTGCACTTTGCGCGCGTTCAGGTTGAACGTCGCATACAGCGACAATTCTTGCGCCTTCAATGCCTGATAGTTGGTTCATGTGTCCATTGGCATTACCACCACATCCGATAAACCCTATTTTAACTTCTTTCATTTCTACCTCTTTGGTATTTTATACAGATTTAGACGAAATTGTTGCCGCAAAGCCGTCCAGTTTAGCGCGCTTTGAAATTAACTTGTAGTGCTTTTTCGATATCCTCGCGCGGGTGGACACCAAACTGTGCCTCAAAGTCTCGGTCAAAAGCATCTTCTTCTGCGGGATCGGGTTCAAGTGGTAGTTGGATCGGTTGTCGATTCATCCGGATGGAGCGGTGTGCGGCAATCACCATCTCCTGGTCGGCTCTACCCATTTCTCCTGTCCACAGTGGTTGTGTATCTTCTCGAACGGCGCGTGCGATACCGTCAAGCATCGTTGCCAATGAGATACCCGTCTCTGAAATATCTGTCTGCCGATAAGGATTTACCCACGCCACAGTGCCACCGAGAGACGCTGGGAGTTCCACAAAGATACGTTGCAAAGTACCACTGTCACTGTATTCTCTCTGGAATTCGTAAGTTTGTGCCCTTCCGCCGTTTCGCAGGTCTTCATCTGTGCAAACATTGACTGTTTCGCCGCCGGTAGCCCCCTGGTTTCCGTTGGTGATAATCGTGCCGCGCTCGCCACAGGTCTCAAAACCGACGAGTTTGTTGCGTCCGAGGCATCCATTCTTATTGCCGACCATGGCGATGCCGAGTCCGCCGTCATCGAAATCTATGGCGTAAAACTCAAGGTTTTCGCGGTTAAAATCTCGTTTTGCCCTGTCGACGTAAGGCGTGACCGGCATTGTGTGTCCGATACTGCTGACTGCTTTCGGGTTGGCATCCATACGACACCGTATTGCAGCGAGTCCATGGTAGCCGGTTGTCGAAAAGAGTCGATGGCACTTATGAACGTTTCCGATGACCCCTTCCTTAATGAGTTTACAGACGAACTGTTCTACCGGAACAAACGGAAAATTCTCCGATGTCTGGAGTTTCACGCCATTTTCCGCCGCGTCAGCAATCATCATGTCCATCAAGCCGAGTGTCGGTGCGAGTCCGGTCTCTACGTTATGCGAGATACCGCGCCGTGAGAGGTAACAGGAGACAATATGATGCAGAGAGACTGGCACGACGACATCACAGACATCTGGCGAGGTTTCATCAAGCATTTTCCGGACATCCGTATAGGCTTTAGTACCGACTTTTGCTGCGCCCGCCTCTGCGGATTCCTGATGCGCATCACACACGGCAACTACTTCAAAAGAGTCCTTTAGTGTTGCCGCTGTTGATAGATGCCCTGCGCCGCGTCTACCGTGGCCGATCAAAGCGTATTTTAGGCGTGACATTTCGACCCTCCAACTCTTATAGCACTCACATTGGGCAGTGAACGTGCTTAACTTTTCAGAGCAAGTTTTCGGTTTGCAAGCTACACCGGCTTTTAACAGCAAGTTTTCGGTTTGCAAGCTACACCGGCTTTTAACAGCAAGTTTTCGGTTTGCAAGCTACACCGAAAATTAGTGAACGCACTGATAACCGGTTGCCTCAAGACTTGCTCGGATTTTATCTACTTCGGTTGTGGACAATTGACGGAGCGGGCGGCGCATCGTCATTGATGGGAATCTGCCCATCAACCAACGGGCACACTTCATCCGCTGATGCGCGTCGCTGCTCGGTTCTCCGAAGTTGTAGACGATCCGTGCCAATGAATCCACTTGACTGCGTGCTTTGCGTGCGCCAATAAGATCATCGTTGAGGGCAGCGTGGACGACATCCACCATCAGTTCGGGCACAAAGCCAGCAAATCCGATGAGTGCCCCGTCGCTGCCTTCAAGCAATGAAGCCAGTAGATACTCGTCATGGCAGGTCAAGATCGGGACATCTGGCGCGGTTTCTCTGAGTTGTTCGTAATCCCATCGCCAACGTGCCATGTCGCGGGTACCCATTTTAATACAGATAACTTGTGGGATTTTCACCATCTCCAGCATCTCTTCAAGGCTGTATCCTGCCTTTGTCCACGCGGGGTATTGGTGAACGATAATCGGTATATCCGCGCCTTCGGCAACATCTTGGAAGTAACCGACTGCGGTTTCAGGTGTTCTACCGAAACGCAGCCAGTGATGTGCGGGCATTAAAAGGATAGCATCCGCGCCGGCTTCCTTCGCTGCGAGCGCGTCGTCAATTGCTGGCAGGCTCCCTTCCGCGCTAACACCTGAGACGACTTTAACCCGATCCCCAACAGTTTCGGCGGTAATCCGCGTAACTTGCTGTCTTTCATGGAGACGGAGCGACATGATTTCGCCGGTGTGTCCGTTACAGACAACGCCTTTTATCCCCGGAACATTTGCGAGTTCCTGCATGTATTGCCGCAATCCGGCTTCGTCGATTGATTCATCTTCATGAAAAGGGCAGAGCGTTGCCGGAAATACACCCGCCCATGGATGGTGCTGCCAGTTCAGTTTCATATTTTTTCCAAAGACAGTTGTGAAAATCGGAAAATTTTCACAACGCTTCCCTTTCGTTTATAACCCAATTGCAGGTTTCACAACGCATGTTGTTATGTAGAATTCCACACGATTTTCTGATTTAATTCTATTTTAACTTGATTTTCCATGAAAAATCAAGTATTATTTTAAGTAGAAGAATTCATCCTGTCGGTACAGTGGACTTATAACAGCAAGATTTGGCTTTCAAGTTGCGCCAAATAGTCC
>VYCT01000262.1:0-15872 GCA_009843785.1 Candidatus Poribacteria bacterium
ACCTAACAACATCAACCATATTCTAAACCCCAAAAAAAATGGGGGTAAGTGACCTACTACCGGCGAGAATGCCAAAGCGAGAACGCCATCTGTATGGGCTGTCAGGGTCATTTGTGGTCTATCTGTAGGCGTGCGCTCCGAGCCGAGATGCCACACCTGAATTGTACCCTCACCGTTTCCACTCGCGAGGAACATTTTAGATGTATCTTGGCTATTCGGTAAAAATGCCAAAGCATAAACCCAACGCGTGTAGGTTTCCAACCTTCCGATTTGCTGTGCAATATCGGTATCCCATAGCCGTATGATAGTATCTTCCCAACCGCTTCCACTGGCAAGGGTTTTCCCGTCTGGTGCGAACGCCAACGCCTGAACCTCACGCCTCTGTCCTTCAAACGTAGTTTTGAGTTCAGCGGTGTGTGTGTTCCACAAACGAATCGTTTTATCCCAGCTGCCGCTGGCAAGCGTGGTGCCATCTGCGGAAAATGCCAATGCACTGATACGATCGGTATGCCCTTTAAGGCGAACCTTCAAGGCACCGGTATCTGGGTTCCACAATTGTATTGTATTATCGGGCCAATCGCCGCCGCTGCTGCTGGCAAGCGTGGTGCCATCCGGTGAAAAGGCGACCTCTCTACCCACACTTACATGTCCGTTGAGAATAAAGCGAGACTGTTTTATGCCTAAATCCCATATCCGAATTGTGTCGTCCTGACTCGCACTCGCGATCGTTTTTCCATCTGGTGAAAAGGCTATTGCGGTAATGTTGCCCGTATGTCCGGTGAGTGCGTCCTTACCTTCACCGGTATAGACATCCCATATTCGGAGTGCGTTGTCGTTCCAACCGCCCCCACTCGCGATCGTTTTTCCATCCGGTGAAAAGGCAATAGTATGGATTGAATCGTAGTCCGTTCTAATGGTTAATTTCGACTGCCAAGTGTCAGTATCCCATAGTTGAATCATTCGATCCGATCCATTGCTTGCAAGCGTTTTTCCATCCGGCGAAAACGTTAAAGTAGAGACACGTTTCGTATCTCCAGTGAGAATGGTAAGTGGATCACCGGTGTGTGGGTTCCAGACTCGAATTGTATCGTCCCGATCTGCACTAACAAGATTTTCACCATTCGGTGAAAACCTCACTGTTCTGATGCCACCCGTGTGCCCCGTGAGTGTGTTCCGATGTTCTCCAGTTTCTGAATCCCACAAAAGGATTCGTTTGTCCGTACTCCCGCTTGCGAGGGTTTTCCCATCCGGCGAGAACACTAAAGCCTCAACGGAGTCGCTATGCATCGTGAGTGTTGCGCGGTGTTGTTCAGTAGACACGTCCCACAACCGAATAGTATTGTCGCTGCTTCCAGTGGCACATATTCTGCCATCTGGCGAGAATGCTACAGCACGAATGCGTTTGCTATGTCCAGTGAGCAATGCGAGTTCTTTGCCGGTGTGTGCATCGTATATCCAAGTGCCAATTGAACTCGCGACGGCGAATCGTGTGCCATCGGAAGAAAAAGCGATATTGCCAGTTATTTCGCCTTTTCCAATGAGGCGTTTCGCGCCTTCGGGTAAGCCCCAAATTGTGGAATCTTGGGCGAAACCGTTTGAGAAAAATAGGATCGGGATGAATAGAAGTGTAAAGATGAGATATCTCACTGTTTGTTACTCCTTGGCGGGCGCGATGTGTCTCTTTCATTCCGCAATATGTTGTGCGGCGCGTACTAAATCCAAAATGTTGACGATGCCATCGGCATTGAGGTCTGGTGAACTTTGTCCAAAGCGTGAGGCAATAAGAGTTAAATCTAAAACGTTTACAACACCGTCCGCGTTTACATCCGGCGATTTTGGTGTGGATGTTAGAGACCACAACTGGATTGTTCCGTCAAGGCTTACGCTTGCGAGTGTGTTCCTATAGGTGCTGTAACTATCTGGTAGGAATGCTAAGGCGAAAACCGGATCGGTATGTCCTTCAACAGTTGTTAGCAGGTGTCCTGTGTGTATATCCCATAGGTGGATGGTGCTCTCTGTGTCTAAACTCCAATAGCCGCCGCTTGCCAACGTTTGATTATCAGGCGAGAAGGTGAGGGCTGTGATTGAATCTGTATGTGCGGGGAGATTGTGTCGGCGTTGGCCGGTTTTTACATCCCATAACAGGATTGTGCCATAAAAACTTGTGCTGGCAAGTGTTTTGCTATCCGGTGAGAATGCCAGTGTGATGACCATATCCCGATGTCCCTTAAGGACGGATGTCTGGGTAGGTTGTCCTGTTGTTAAGTTCCAGAGACGGATCTCTCTAAAACTTCCGGTAGCGAGGGTATTCCCATCGGGTGAGAATACCAACGCGACAACAGGGTCGGTATGCCATAAATGTGTGCTGTGTTCACCGGTGCGTGTGTTCCAGAGGTGGAGCGTCGCATCTCCGCTCGCGCTCGCAACTGTTCGGTTATCTGGTGAGAATGCCAACGCTACGGTATTATCCAGGGGTGCAGAAAACAGTGATAGTTCTTTCCCGGTATAAGTATCATACAACTTGATACCGTTTGTGGTTGCAATAGCGAGTTGTGTGCCGTCAAGGGAGAAGGCTATGGCATTTATCGCTGCTGTGTCGGAGGGGACAGCATTGCCCTCTGGCACGCGCCATTGCGTCACATTTTGAGCTGAGCCGCTCGGTAGCAATGTGAAACAAAGGAATAGAAAGGGGAAAATTAGGGATTGTCTCACGTTTCGTTTCCCGCCGCTTGCCCAGTGGACAAGCGGATTGATAAAATTTAGCGTTCTCTGCACCCATTGCGCCGGACGAACATGAGGGAAACATCACTGCGACAATCTATCTAAAGGATGTACCTACTCAAATCTTGGTCTTTGACGATTTCGGCCAGTTCTGATTGGACATGGTTGGCATCAATGGTGATCTCTTTTTTATCGAGGTCCGGTGCGTCGAAAAAGAGATTTTCAAAAAGTTTCTCCATGATAGTGTGCAATCGGCGTGCGCCGATGTCTTCAACCGATTCATTCACTTGGAAAGCAAGTGCTGCGATTTCATCAATCGCGTCATCGGTGATAGTCGCCTCTACCCCTTCGGTTTTCAGGAGTGCTGTGTACTGTTTCACTAAGGCGTTTTTCGGTTCAGTCAGAATAGATTTGAAGTCATCCTTATTCAGGCTTTTCAGTTCCACTCGAATCGGAAATCTACCCTGTAGTTCTGGAATGAGATCAGACGGGCTTGAAACATGAAATGCTCCAGCGGCGATAAACAGAATGTGGTGTGTGCGCACCGCGCCGTATTTTGATGTCACCGTGCTACCTTCAATGATAGGCAGAATATCGCGTTGTACACCTTCCCGCGAGATGTCGGGTCCGTGTCGAGATTCTCTGCCTGCGATCTTGTCAATTTCGTCTAAAAAGACGATGCCAGAGTTTTCAACGCGCTGAATGGCTTCGCTGATGACAGCATCCATATCAATGAGTTTTTCTGATTCTTCTTGCATCAAGATAGTGCGTGCCTCGGAGACAGGTACCCGTCGTTTCTTCGTCTGGTTGGGGAGGATGTTGCTAAACATATCCTTGAAGTTGATATCCATCTCCTCAATGCCGCCGGGCGAGAAAATTTCAACGAAAGGCATACTCTGATGTTTGACATTGATTTCAACGGGTTTATCCTCAAGTCTACCTTCGCGTAGCCATTCTCTAAATTTTTCGCGAGTTTTGAGATGGCGTTCCCGCTCTTTCTCTCGGTCTTCTTCGGCTTCGGTTTCTGCGTCGGGTCCGAGGTCGAAAGGCAGCTGGAGGACCATATCTTCTTCCTCTTCCTCCGGTTCATCAAGCATATCCTTTTCTAAGCGGGGACGTTCCTGCAAAGAGCGTGGAATGGGAAAGATACAATCGAGGAGGCGTTCTTCAGTGAATTCTCGTGCTTTTTCCTCAACGATTTCGGTCTGTTCGGCTTTGACGCGGCTAATAGCTGTCTCAGTGAGATCGCGGATCATGGATTCAACATCGCGGCCGACATAGCCAATTTCGGTGTATTTTGACGCTTCTACCTTGATGAAGGGTGCGTCAACAAGGCGTGCAAGCCTGCGTGCGATTTCAGTTTTGCCGACACCTGTTGAACCGATCATGATGATGTTCTTAGGCGATACTTCGTCTTGTATATCTTCACCTAACATCTGTCGCCGCGCGCGATTGCGGAGGGCAATAGCGACACACCGTTTTGCCTCAAATTGCCCAATGATGTACTTATCCAATTCCTCAACAATCTGCCGCGGCGTGAGTGCCTCCGCTAAAGCGCTCTTTTCACGCGTTACGTTTGCTTTCTCCAAAGTTCCATTAGTTATCAGTTGTCAGTTTTCAGTTAAGAGGCGTTGGGGTTCCCGAAAGGTGTTTGGTGCCCCCGAGCCTGCTTGTAACTGTTAACTGTTAACGGATAACTCCTCCTCTATTGTGTCAGTTTCAATTCGTGCGTTGGTATAGATACAAATTTCACTTGTGAGTTGAAGTGCCTCCGAAACAATTTCTTTTGCAGTCAAGTTTGAGTATTTGAGCATCGCTTTCGCGGCAGCGAGGGCGATAGATGAGCCGGAACCGATGGCGATGACATCGTCGTCCGGTGCGATCACATCGCCGTTTCCAGAGATGAGGTAACTATCGTTGGCATCTGCAGCGATCATGAGCGCATCTACTTGCCTAAGTACTCTATCGCTGCGCCATTCGCGTGCGAGTTCGACGGCTGATTTCTGAAGGTTCCCTCGGTACTGCTCCAGTTTTTTCTCCAAATTTTCATAGAGTGTGATTGCATCCGATGCGGAACCTGCGAACCCGATCAGTACTTTGTCGTTATGGATTTTGCGAATTTTGCGTGCGCCGTGTTTAATCGCTGTATCGCCGAGAGTGACTTGCCCATCGCCGCCAATAGCGACTTGTGCATCGCGCCGAACGGCTAAAATCGTTGTTGAACGAATTCGCATGCTTTTGATTTTCCTCTCCTGCCAATTAAGGTTATGTGCGAATGGGCACCCTATTTTTAGATGTAAAACAGCAGAAAACTAAGAAACTGCAGTGCCCCGATAAAGATGCCGCACCGTATTCCTGCGACACCTGCGTGTTGCTCTCTCAGAAAACTATTGGCGATGCCAAAGAAGTACGGACACAACAAAAAGGTGATGAGAAACGCGATCGGTACGAAAGTCGGTACGGACGCGATCTGTGGTATCCGATCGATCTTTAATGCATTCCATTCCCACAGATGTAATGCGCCAAGCGCGTAAATTATGACACTTCCAAGGGCGGCACCGATACCCGTGACACCTGCTGCTAACATCGCGATTCCTATCGAACCGCCGCTTGGATTTTCAGCATCCGAAGCAAAACGGATTTGGCAAATTGCTGTGAGCCTTTGATAACAGTAGGCTGCGAGCGTAGCAAACACTACCCAGTTTAAGATTATCGGAATGGGTGTCGTTATATTCACCAAAAAATCTGACCGATAGACGATGAGGCGTACTTTCCGTGAGAAAAGCCAGTCCATTGGAACGTACGTCAGCACTGTTGCTAACCCAAAAATAGAACTGCTTGAGAGCAGTGACGTATCTTCATCAGTTTGTCGGTTGCAGTAAAAAAATAAAGAGACCGCAATTAACACATTTGGATAGAGGATCCAAATAGTCCCAATGCGGCTTGCTATTAAGAACGTTAAAAGCGTTGTACCTGTTACAGCAAAAACCGATTTGTCCGTTTTGGTTCCCATACATCTCTCAGTTAATCTTGTTTATCCTTAATTGCTTCCTCAAATCTCAAATTTAATGACCAGTTGGTCACCTGTTAATTTCGCGCCTGTTGTTTTTTTATTCGAGAGGGTTCGGGGTAAGGCAACGTGTTGCTTGAAACCTCCGACGGTGACGATCAATTCATCGCCGTGTTTTGTTAATCCAATTTCCTCTTTACTCAGAAAAGGCAGACGCATAGACAATTGATAAGCATTTGCCGTTTTTTGGAATTGATACGGTTTTTCTTCAGAAAACTGATCTGCTGGATCAATGTCGGAATAGAGGGTGTCTGATAGTCGGTGCAGCCCCTCTTCTCCGACAATTTCTTCTGCGAAGAGGTTTACCTTCCAGATAGGTACATCCGAGAAATAGTCCATTGCCTCTTTAATGTAATGCTGCTGCGCCTGTTTCCAAGCTTCAAAGTACGCGACATCAACGCCATCGGGGAAGATACGATTGATAATTACAGCGTCAATACAGAGTCCGTAAAGGCAAAAGTACATAAACGCCCGCTGTGTCTCCTTGATAACAATTTTTTCTGGGTTCGTCACCAAGCGCACGGTTGTGATCTTAGGATCTGTCAAAACATTGTCAATCCCATCCAATTTATCGAAAAGGTCTTGGATATTCTGGAAATAGTTGTCCCGCGGAATTGGAACTGAACTGACCTTCTCTATGACGGGACCGGCGACCTTCGCCAGACCGCGCTCCAATTTGAAGATGTGGTTCATATACCACTCTAACGTCGTCGGAATACTAACGAACCGGAGCGACTCCCCGGTGGGCGCGCAGTCGAGGATAATGACATCGTAACTCTTTTCGCGAACATATTGGTTGATATAGAGCAGCGCGCAAATCTCCTCCATCCCCGGAAATACTGCTATCTCTTCTGCAACGAGACTGTCAAGGCCAGAGCGATTTAGTAATGAGCGGATGTAGTTGTAAACGTCGTCCCAGTATTCAATAATTGCTTCTTGAACGTTAATTTCTTGTATCCAGAGATTGTTGTTGATTTGGATCTGTTTTTCTTTTCGCTGGTGGACGAGTTTTTCGTGGTTATCAAAAGCGTCACGGAGTGAATGTGCGACATCAAGCGAGATGACGATTGTCTTATAGCCGAGTTGAGAGAGTTTGATGCCCGTAGCAGCGGCGATGGTGGTTTTACCGACCCCACCTTTACCCGTATAAAGGATAATTCGCATTGTAGAGTTCCTATATATTTTAATTTCTTTGAGGCTTTTTATAGTATACCATAAAAGAAACTAATATGCAAAGAAGTGTCGAATATGCCAAAAAATAAACACTTGCATTAAAAGTTGAGAATAAGGTATAATAACATTTGGACAACATTGTGGGGTGCTCTTATCTGCTTAAGAGCTGAGAAAACACCCATTGAACCTGATCTGGGTTATGCCAGCGTAGGGAAATAGCGAGAGTAGTTGTCAGTTATCAGCATTCATTAGTCAGTTAATTTCTTGTAGCCATTAGAAATTGTGTCACTGCCACAGTACACTTCTTTAACTGACACTGAAAACCGGTAACTGGTAACTAATAAAGCCGCTTCCTTTTGGCATATACCCAAAACGGAAGACGGTTTTTTTGCGTTAAAGGGTGGATACGTATGTTCAGCAAATTCGCGGTGCCAGTGGCGATCCTATTCGCGGTATTAGGGATATGGGAAGGAGCCGTGCATCTTTTCGAGATACCGCGCTACATTCTGCCGGCACCCTCGAAAATTGTGGTGACACTCTTTGTGGAACACTCACAATTACTGAGACATACGCTTGTAACCTTAGAAGAGATGCTCCTTGGGTTTGCCCTCGCGGTTAGCATCGGCATTCCGTTAGCCGTGCTGATGTTCGAGTTTCCTGTGCTGGAGAAAGCCTTCTATCCGTATGTTATCGGTTCACAAACGGTGCCGGTGTTTGCTATCGCGCCGCTGTTGGTACTGTGGTTCGGCTTCGGGATTGCCTCAAAAGTCGTTATGGCGGCACTGATTGTGTTCTTCGCGATTGTGCTGAACACCTTAGACGGTTTGAAATCGACTGATCCGGACACGGTAAATCTATTTCGGATTTTGCGGGCGACTCGGTGGCAGATACTTTGGAAGGTGCGTATTCCATCAGCACTCCCGTTTATCTTCTCCGGTGCGAAGATCGGTATATCCATTTCTACGATTGGTGCGGTCATCGGTGAATGGGTGGGTGCGAAGGCTGGACTCGGCTTCCTTATGTTGTATGCCAACGGGCGACTCGAGATTTCACTCGTGTTTGCCGCTATTTTCTGTTTAACGCTTTTAGGTTTAGGGCTCTTTGGATTGATGACGCTGTTGGAGCGTTACGCAATGCCGTGGCGACATCAGCACAACACATTAGACTAATTTTAATTGACGATTCCTCATTAAAACTAAAGTTTGGACAATTTTTCCGAAATAGACATGCCGCCCCTACGGGGCTTAGCCGCGTGGGGGGATGGCGTTTCTATAGACATACCGCCCCTACGGGGCTGCGAATCGGTGTATCCACGTTTATTTTTCTGCAAGTTTGGTTTGTATAAGGAACTTTGAGAAAAATCAAAAGTGCTTGAAAAGCGGAGATAAACCTGATTGAAGTTGTCCAAACTATAGTCATTAAAAGGTACCGCTGTTTTTAGTTATGCCCGGTGCGGTTAGGAAACCGCACCTACCGGGCTTGGATAGATGGGGCGGTTAATACGATATAAACTTTTAGAAAAGGAAATTCTCATGAAAACAGCAATTTGCTTAATGTTTCTTATCGGTTATGGTATACTGTTAACAGTACCTATTGACAGCAACGCGGACAGCCATCAGAAGGTCTCTGAAAAGGAGAAGGTTACGCTGCTTCTCGATTGGGCACCCAATATAGACCACGCGCCGCTTTATGTTGCGCAAGAGAATAAGATTTTCGCCAAACACGGGTTGGAAGTCGAATTACTTTGGGGCGGTGACCCGGATGCCCCACTCAAATTGGTGGCGGCGGGAAAATATCCGTTTGCTGTAAGTTACCAACAGAGCGTGACAATTGCGCGAGGTAGTGAAGAAGTTTTGCCGGTCAAATCCATCGGCTTACTCGTCGAGCATCCGCTTAACACGATTAGTTTTCTGAAGAAGACCGGCATTAAAACGCCAGCAGATTTCAAAGGAAAAAAAATCGGATACACAGTCGCGCCGTTGGATGTCCTTCTGTTTAACGCCATTGCGGCAAATGCTGGATTATCCGAAGATGACTACGAACTGATAAACGTAGGCGCGAATATTGTGGCACCGATGCTCAGCGGTCAAATTGATGCAGTGATCGGACCCTTTCGGAATTACGAGATTAACTTGTTGAAACTTGAAGGCGCGGAAGCCGGTTATTTCGCACTTGAGAAATACGGTATTCCGGATTATTATGAATTGGTGATTATTACGAACGACGCTTACTTGGAAAACCATCAAGAAAGGGCTAAGAAACTGATGCTGGCGATTCAGGAGGCGATTCAATTTACGAAGGAAAAACCCGATGCTGCGCTTCAACTCTTTTTTCAGGCGAACCCTGATGCGAGTAAAGAATTAGAAGAATTGGCATTTCGGGATACGCTTGATGTATTCGCGACAACACAGGTGCAATCGGTGGAAAAATGGGATGCTTTTGCGAAATTTGCATACGAAAAAGGATTAATCCCCAAAACAGTTGAAGCCAAAGATTGTTTCGTTAACATCTTAGAGGAATAACTGAAGAAGTAACCAGTTACCAGTTACCAGTTACCAGAGAAGAGGCCTCTTTAACTGGAAACTGGCCACTGGAAACTGGTGACTTGAAATGACAGACCAGAAGATTATCATCATCGGCGGCGGCGTAATTGGACTCGGTATCGGGTGGCAGCTTGCGAAAGCAGGTGCCACCGTTACTATCTATGAGCGTGCGGAAGTCGGGCGTGCTGCTTCATGGGCAGCCGCCGGTATGCTCGCGCCGCTCGCTGAAGCCCATAGCGAAGAACCGGAACTGCTCAAACTCGGCTGCGAAAGTTTAGACCGCTATCCGCAATGGACTGCCGAATTAGAGGCAGACGCGGAGATGTCTATCGGCTATCGGGTGGAAGGCACGCTCATTGTCGGCTTAGAGCCTGACGATACGCACCAACTTCGTCATCTTTACGAGGCACAACGGAATTTACAACTCGATGTGAATTGGTTGACCGGACGGGAGGCGCGTGACATTGAATCTGCGCTTTCGCCGCGCGTAACCGCGGCGATTCATTGTGCAAGCGACTATCAAGTTGACAACCGACGCATGGTAACCGCACTGCAACGTGCCTTCCAAGCGTCTGATGGGGTGTTGCACGAAAGGAGTGCTATTGAGAGGGTCGTCATAAAAGATGGAATTGCAACCGGTGTTCAGGTACACGGTGATTTCCAAGAAGCCGACATTGTTATCCTCTCAGCGGGCTGTTGGTCGGCACAGGTTGCAGGGATTCCAGATGCGATCCTTCCGCCGGTGCGTCCTGTGAAAGGGCAGATGTTGGCACTGCAGATGGAAGAAGGTATTACCATCAATTCGGTTATTCGTACCGTCAGGGCGCGGTATCCGATGTCGGTGTATCTGGTGCCGAGAGCGGATGGCAGGCTCATCGTCGGTGCGACGAGCGAGGAGATGGGGTTCGACACGCGTTTGACGGTAGGCGGCGTGTTTGAACTGCTTCGCGGGGCGTGGGAGGTGGTGCCGGGTGTTTATGAACTGCCGATTCTGGAGACATGGACAGGCTTACGTCCGGGCAGCAGAGACAATGCACCTATACTCGGCAAAACGCCTATTGAAAATCTGATATACGCGACAGGGCATTATCGCAACGGTATTCTACTCACACCTGTTACGGCTTATGAAATAGCCAAACTGATTTTGACGGGTGAGACTTCAGAGACAATCGCTCCATTTCAATTAGATCGGTTTTTAAGATAGTAGGTACATGCCGTGTGCCGTAACCACAGTGAAGAAAATGAAAATACGCCTGAATGGTGAAGAAACAGAGGTCCGCCTCAATTTAAGTGTTTATGAACTTCTGATTGCTTTGGAGCTGGATCCCGCGCAGTCAGGCATCGCTGTCGCCGTAGATAGGGAAGTTATCCCGAAAACGGCGTGGCAAGCCACGGAGCTTCGTGAAAATAGCGATGTAGAGATAATACGTGCTGTCCAAGGTGGGTAGCGTGTTTGTGAGGTTTGTTGGTAGGCGGGTTGACTCTGAGAAGTACTTGATAGACAGTTTTGTCATCTGCTATACTAATTGGAAAAGCACAAGGATGGACTTATAGGCACAATACTATGCAAAGTCAAGAGGTTCGTTGGATTCAACATCTAAACTCTCACAAATTGCAAACGATCTGGACGACCAGTTGCTGCCTTATACTATTGATCTTTCTATTTTCGGAATATCCGTAACCCTGAGATGGTTGAGCAGATTAAACGTGTCGGCGTGGCGTTCTACAAAAAACAGGATTTTCAGCCCACTGGATAAAACCTACAGCAAACAACATGCAAGAACTCAAAATCGCAGATCAAACATATACATCACGGTTACTCATTGGAACGGCGGGGTACCCGAATTTCCATATAATGACAGAGGCTATTGCTGCGAGCGGTGCCGAGATTGCGACGGTGTCGATGCGGCGTGTGAAATGGACGGACACCCCCGGCGAAAATTTGTTCGCGCTCCTAAATGAGCGCGGTATGACGCTTTTGCCGAATACCGCTGGGTGTTTCACTGCAAAGGACGCGATCCTAACGGCGAACCTTGCGCGCGAAGCACTTGAGACGTCGCTTATCAAGCTCGAAGTGATTGGGGATGAGCAGACGCTATTTCCAGATGTGGAGCAGCTGCTCAGCGCGGCGGAGACACTTGTCAAAGACGGCTTCACCGTGCTACCCTATTGTAACGATGATCCGATTACGTGTAAGAAATTGGAAGATATTGGGTGTGCGGCGGTGATGCCCTTAGGCGCGCCGATTGGGTCAGGGATGGGGATTCGGAATCCTTATAATATTCAGATTATCCGAGATCTTGTGCAGGTGCCGCTCATTGTGGATGCCGGGGTTGGGACAGCATCGGATGCGGCGATAGCGATGGAATTAGGGTGCGATGGTGTTTTGCTCAATACTGCGGTGGCGAAGGCGCATCGTCCGGTGTTGATGGCGGAGGCGATGAAAAAAGCGGTGGAAGCGGGTAGGGCGGCGTTTTTAGCGGGACGGATTCCTCGGAAACTCTACGCGACTGCATCAAGTCCAGAAACCGGAATGATTGAATAGCGGCAATTTTTACTTTTGCTAAAATAGATTAGAGTCACTGCGTGAAAACACTTCTTCAAAACTGGAAAATTTACCTTGATACGTGTTGTTTGAGCCGCCCGTTTAATGATCAGACGCAGCTCCGGATTCTTCGCGAAACCGAGGCACTTGAGAAAATTTTTGATGCCTTCGTCACGGGCCGCTGGCACTGGATTGTCAGTGAGGTTCTGACAACTGAAGTCAACAACAACCGGAATTGGATTCAACGCTCTCGAATAAAATCTCAGATGGATGCAGCGCATCAAAAAATTCCGGTTGGTACAAGGGAAAATTTAAGAGGTAAACAACTCGAAACCCTTGGATTCAAATGGTTTGATGCCTTGCATCTGGCGTGTGCTGAGAGCGGCAAAGTAGATATTTTTCTTACAACAGATGACCGGCTCCTTAGGAAAGCCAAAAGGCTCAGTTCCGATTTGCGTGTCCGAGTCGAAAATCCATATACATGGTTACAGGAGGCAAATAGCAGTGAGCATCCTAAAGATGACAGATAGTGAACTTTATGATCTCGGGGTCGAAGTTCTTACAACCAAACTGGGTAAAGCTGGGGCATCCCGTTTTCTTATTATCAATATGCAGGCTCCATGTACAGGTGATTATTCGGTTGAACGGCATGAATGGCTGGATAATTTACCAGATATGGACACTCTCGTTGAACAAATTCGCCAAGCAGGTAAGGACGCAGAAGCGGAACGGAACCGTATATCCAAACTGAAAGCTTATGTTTCTAAAAATGGGAAACCACTGGCAGCACGTATCCAGAAAATCTCAGATGAAGACCTTTATAAACTCGGACTGGAAGCCCTTGTGGATAAACTGAGTATCGCTGGTATGCCGCGGTTCATCCGGCTCTGTGCACCGGGGACAGGCTCCTACGCAATCGACAAGCACAAACCGCCCAAACTGGATTCAGTACCGACTTCCCAAAAGGTTGAAAATGAACACTTAATAGATAAAAAATGAAAAAAGCAGCTTTCTCTTTAGGATTATGTCTCCTCACCTTTATACATCTCGGAGTGAGTTCCCTCTGCGCGCAACTTCAGACCGAGCTCGGACGGAGTCTCCTTGAAAAGGAGCCCGAAAAGCCCGAAACCGAGTCGGCAGCATTGACAGTCAATGCGCATCTCTCGAACACGTTCAACAATCATATTGAACTCGGTTTGAGTGTGGATCCGTACACAAGCAGCCTCGCTGGAGAAGACGACCCGCAACTTTCAGGCTTGATTAACCGCTTTGGTGTTACCTTAGGCGGAGATTTACCGATAGCCGATAAACTTCGCGTCCAATTACAATATACGCCCCAAGTTGAAAACTACAGCGGTGCCGAAGGCAAACTCAACGAATTCGATGCGTTCAGTAACACGCTTTCAACAGAACTTAATTTTAAGCCTGTTACAAGTTTACCACCGCTCGTTGCTTCATATCAGTTACAACGTTTCGTCCGTACCTTGGATGTCTATAACAATATAGAACAGCGACTCGGTCTGCGCTTCGGACGGGTGCTGGAATATAATTTCCGCTTACACCGATTTGACGATGAAGACTCACGTAGAGAAGATTTCCTACTTGTTGGTTCTAACAACCATAAAGTGACGACGCGTCTGCAGTTTGGAATCCTTAAACAGATGCTCGGTAAACTCGAATATGGGATAGAACGCGGCAGCTACCAAACCAATTTGAACAACCTTATCTTAGGTATAACGGGGCTTGAAGACAATGAACGCCGAAAAGATTGGCGACATATCGGTTCTGCGAAACTGATACAGGTAGCAACCGAACGGCTCATGTTTCAGGAGGAGATTAACCTATTCCTGAACCGCTCCAATGTCGATTTCTTTAATTTCGTCAGCACTGAAGTCGCAGCAAGTGCTTTTTACAGACTTGAGACCGGACGGTGGCTTCGGTTTCGGCTCTCCAGGCTGTGGGTCGTGTTTGAAGGCAGACAAATTCTGGACGAGTCGGGAATTATCTCGGAAGATGCGCCAAATCGTCGGGATGCACAGATAGGCGCAAATATCCAGTTGAACTGGCAATTCAACCAATATTTCACACTGAACGCCGATTATCAGATGACGCAAAACCGGACGAACGAAGAAGATCCGTTTCTCGATTTCCTCAATTATACGCATACGATCGCAACCCTCACGCTCCGCGGAGAATATTGAAGTCGCGTTTGAAGTCCGTTCTCACCGCGCTGTTCGCTGTCCTTTGTAGAGTCTTAATTTTCCTTCCGATGCAATCAACGTATAACACGCCTCAATCGTTTCGGCGACGATAGGTTCGTCTGGGGTGTCCCACAGCAATAGATAATCCACATTGTCGGCATAATCGCAAAGGTCAATCCTTTCAGGTTGCCAATGGACGACCTGCACCCACTCTTTCTCCGCTAATGGCGTTTCAAAATCGGTGTTGAAACGAATTGGGAAGTAATCAAATTGTATCTCATAGTTGCCGAGATTGATACAACCGTTGTCAAGACAATAGTAATTGGCGGCGTTGACAAAAATGCCTACACGTTCGGAGCTGCCTCTCGGATCAAAGTGAAGCGGGAGGATGACACTGTTTTTCTCAACCCGTTGGACAAAAGCGTTAAACGCTCGGATTTCGGCATTGAGATTTTTGAACAGGACACCGACATAAACGAGGTTAATGAGAGCGAGCAGCGTGACGACGGCTGTAAATGCGCGTTTCCATTGACGGGTGTCAAATCCACGAAACCATGCGAATATGACAAGGGTGGCTAAAATGGCGAGCCTGTCGTTGACCCAACCGCCGGGACCGATAGAATTGGGTAGGATAAAATAGAGTCCGAGGAGCACGCCGGTGAGACAGAGAAACGCTTTTTGTCCCGGATGTTCTGCTGTGGTGCCCCTCCTATTTTGCCAGATTGTTGCAACAACAAGAAAGAGTAGAAAAGCAGAGACGACCCCAGAAATCCAACTGGGTGGATCGGTATAGGAGACGAGTACGTGCATACCGATCAGGTTAGCGAACAACTCTCCGACCCGTCCAAATCCGAATTCAGGTGGCTCTCCTGCCAATAAATCGGAGGTCGGGAGGTAGACGAGAAGCAACATGGCTGCGGGTAAGAGGTAGCATCCGGTCATCAGAATTCGCTTGAAGTCTCGCCTGAAATGGAGGATTGCCAGCAAAGCGATGGAGAACAAGATGAATGCGTAAGAGATGAGATGTGCAAAATAGGTGATGATGATGAGTAGATTGAGTAGAATGATCCGGTTCCTGTTCATCTCATCCTTATGTTTCCACCAATAGCCGAGTGCGAGGAAGAAGAGTGGCAGGCTGATAGCAAAGTTGTAGAAGCCCATGAGAAAAAGGTAATTGTAAACAAAGGTGAAGTTCAATATGACGAGAGCATGTCGTCCGCGTTGTACAGCATTGAGGAAATAATAGATTGCGAGTGGGAGGAGGATCACATAGAGACTCAGAAAGATTTTCTCGGCGATGAGAGCTGGAAAGACAAACATCAACACTGCCAACGAAAAGTGAGAAAGCCAGTTGGGAAAAGGGTACCAGTTAATCTCGTAGTAGTCGCTGAACTGATATTCCGGGTTGTTGTATTCTGTTAATATTTGTGAATTATAGACGTGGCTCACACCATCTTGTGTCGGAAAATAGGTGAATAACCATATCGGCAAAAGATAGGCAACGATTAGCACGCCGATTACAGGCGACCCTTTTGTATCAAAGCGAGAAAAGAACGCCATTATTTCTCCTTTCATCCGCAACTTTAGGTATTGAAATTTTCAGGACTTCAGTTATAATG
>VYCT01000262.1:15882-17449 GCA_009843785.1 Candidatus Poribacteria bacterium
TTATAATGTTATCATGTTTTTGTATTTTGTAGTTAGCATTTTTCTATCAGTTACATCATAAGAAGTGACTTTATAGGCATATTCAATTTTATTTTTGAGGTAGAACCTCCTACACAAATTATTGGAGAGCAATTTTATGACCCGAGAACAGGTCAAACGTTTGGTTGAAGAAAAGGGTATTGAGTTTTTTCTCTGCTCTTTCGTAGAGATGAGTGGTGCTCCGAAGGCGAAGGTTATTCCATCTACGCACCTTGAAGATATGGCAGAAGAGGGAGCAGGCTTCGGAGGCTTTGCCGCTGGTGAGATCGGACAATATCCGCACGATCCAGAAATGGCGAGCATTCCTGATTTTAATTCGCTGACAATTGTGCCGTGGCGGGAAAACATAGCGTGGGTGGCTGGCGATATGTATGTTGAAGGTGAAGCGTGGCACTACTGTCCGAGAACGATTCTGCGGCGGCAATTAGATGCAGCGAAGGAGAAAGGTTATGTCTTCAATGTAGGCATTGAGGCAGAGTTCATGCTGCTAAAACAGGACGAGTCTGGTGCCTACGCGCCGTGGGACAAACTTGATACTTTGGATAAACCGTGCTACGATCTAAGGGCACTGCACCGCAACCTCGATACGATGACAACCCTGATTAAATATATGCAGGCATTGGAATGGGAACCCTACGCAAACGATCATGAAGATGGGACATGTCAGTTTGAGGCAAACTGGACCTATTCGGACGCGCTCACAACGGCCGATCGGCATACCTTTTTCAAGTGGATGGTCAAAACACTTGCCGAAGAACGTGGATTGCTGGCAACGTTTATGCCCAAGCCATTCACGCATCTGACAGGCAACGGCGCACACTTCCACATGAGTCTATGGGATGAAGAGAATCAGACGAATCTATTCCTTGACGAAAACGATAAAAACGGCTTGTCGCAACTCGCTTATTGGTTCACAGGCGGGATCCTCAAACACGCGGATGCGGTTACAGCCGTCACAAATCCGCTTGTGAATAGTTACAAACGTTTAGTGCGTAGACCGCCGCGTTCGGGTTCATCGTGGGCACCTGTTTATGTTACCTACGGTGCAAACAATCGGACACAGATGATTAGGATTCCTGCGCCCGGACGCGTTGAAAACCGCTTAGGCGACGGGGCGGCAAACCCTTATCTTGCGGCGACAGTCCTCCTTGCAGCGGGTCTGGATGGTATCGAAAACCAGATCGATCCTGGCGTGCAAAACGAGGACAACCTTTATGAAGTGTCGGAAGCGGAATTACAACGCCGCGGAATTAATTCGCTACCGGCGACGCTTGACGCGGCTGCAGACGCGCTTGAACAAGACGAAGTAATCAAAAACGCACTCGGCACAACGTACGCTGACTATTATATTCAGGTGAAACGCAAGGAGTGGCGCGACTATCATTTGAGTGTCAGCCAGTGGGAAACTGATAATTATTTGGAAGTTTATTGATGTTAGAAGATCGCGAGCGCAGCTCGCTCCTACACTAAGAGCGTGATAAAGGCGTCGCGATCACAGCTCGCTCCTACACCAAGACCGTGATAAAGG
>VYCT01000262.1:17549-20223 GCA_009843785.1 Candidatus Poribacteria bacterium
CGTGATAAAGGCGTCGCGATCACAGCTCGCTCCTACACCAAGACCGTGATAAAGGTGTCGCGAGCGCAGCTCGCTCCTACACTAAGACCATGATAGAGGAAAGGAATGATTAATGAAAGCCTTATTTAGACTGGTAGGTTTAGCACTTATATGTTTTTTAACTGTTTACATAGTCGGTTGTGGGCAAGGTGAAGAAGATGAAGAGGTCAGTTCCACAGAATTGGTGCGTGCAGACCCAAGCACTGATGATAGCGCACCCATCGCTGAACCTCTACCGGAGCCTGCACCGGAACCTGCACCGGAGCCAGCACCAGAACCCATTATTCCGGATGGAATGGTTCTGATTCCGGAAGGCGAATTTCAGATGGGTAGCAACAATGGTAATGCTGATAACGATGAACAACCCGTGCATACTGTCCATCTTGACGCGTTTTATATAGATGCGAACGAGGTAACCAACGGCGAATTTAAGGATTTCGTTCTTGCAAATCCAGCGTGGCAGAAAGAACAGATTGATGAAAAATTCCACGACGGCAATTACTTGCAGGATTGGAATGGGAATAACTTTCCTCTTGGCGAACGCGATCACCCGGTACGTTATGTGAGTTGGTACGCGGCGATGGCTTACGCTGTTTGGGTGGACAAGCGTTTACCGACGGAAGCAGAATGGGAGAAAGCGGCGCGGGGCGGTTTAGAGAAAAAACAGTATCCGTGGGGGAATGGCATTAATTTAAATAGGGCAAATTACGGCAAGCACCTTGGGGAGACTACACCTGTTGGCGACTATCCTGCAAATGACTACGGTGTGCATGACATCGCGGGGAACGTGTGGGAATGGTGCCTTGACGGGTACGAGGCTGATTTCTATGCCAACTCTCCGCGCCGAAACCCGACTGCAGGTGCGAATAACGTTGAGGACATCGTGAACGATTTTGAGAATATTGTAGATTTTCGCGTCATTCGCGGTGGTGGCTGGAATAGTGAACCTGAGTGGTTGCGTGCGTCTAACCGCCATGGGACAAGTCCAGCTTATGCAGGTATTGGTGCCCTTGGATTCCGTTGTGCGAAAACTGTCTCACCATAAGACGCAACGGATATTCCGAGCGAAATTAACGCTTTGGTGTTGAAATAGAAGCGAAAATTTGCTACGATGATACAAACAGAAGCCCAATTAGAATCATATCTATCCGAACCGTCGGCAGAGGTTGTCGAGGTAATTGCTGCGTTGGAAGGGGATATCCTTATCCTCGGTGTTGGTGGGAAGATGGGGCCGACACTCGCCAAACAGGCGAAACGCGCGATTAATGCCGCGGGCGTATCGAAAAAAGTGATCGGAGTCTCCCGGTTCTCAACACCGGGTGTGCGTGAAACCTTGCACGAAACCGGTATTGAAACAATCGTTGCGGATCTCCTCTCGGAAGACTGCTTGCAGAACCTACCTGATACCGAAAATGTGATTTTGATGGCGGGTAGAAAGTTCGGTTCTACCGATAATGAGAATTTGACTTGGGCAATGAACGGTTATATGCCCGGACGCGTAGCAGAAAAGTTTCGCTCTTCTCGGTTGGTTGTGTTTTCAACGGGAAATGTTTATCCACTGACTCCAGTTTCCGATGGTGGTGCCACTGAAAACTCACCCGTTGCGCCGATGGGTGAATATGCCCAATCGTGTTTGAGTCGTGAACGGATATGCTCCTATTTTTCATCACAATTGGGTACGCTGATGGCGATCCTGCGGCTCAACTACGCGATAGACCTCCGTTACGGGATATTGTTGGACATCGCTGAAAAAGTTTATGCCGAAGAAGTAATTTCCCTTAAAATGGGCAACGTGAATGTAATATGGCAAGGTGATGCGAACGCTGTAGCACTACGCGCTTTCGCACACTGCCAAAGTCCACCACTGGTTCTGAATGTGACGGGACCGGAAACCGTTTCTGTCCGATATCTTGCGTCGTGTTTCGGCAGGCTTTTCAATAAGGTGCCGCGTTTTGAGGATGAAGAGGCATCAACGGCACTGCTGAGCAACGCTGCTCAATGTCATCAACTGTTTGGGTATCCACGTGTCTCTTTAGGGCAAATGATTGAGTGGGTGGCAGAGTGGGTGCAGATAGGTGGCACAACGCTTCGTAAGCCGACGCATTTTGAAGTGCGCGACGGAAAATTCTGACAATGGCTGCTGGTTATTAGTTATCGGTAAAGAAGCAAGATTAAAAACCGACATTTCTCCAGGCCCCCTAAAACAGCGCGGGTTTTTACAAGAAACTCTCTTAACTGACAACCGACAACCGATAACTGATAACTTAAAAAGATAGACAAAAAATGCGAATTCTGTTAGTATGTCAGAGTAGTTTTTATCTGATGTTTTCCTTTGTCGTTGGTAGTGCATTGTGTCAACCACATCCGCCAGTGACTATTGCCTTTGCGTCGGACGTGAGCGGCGATTGGGAAATTTATCTGACAGACACTACTGGAAAACGCCCTGTAAATCTCACGCGCAACCCTGCAGCGGATTATTATCCGACGTGGTCACCTGACGGCACTCAAATCGTTTTTTTTTCACGTCGAGACGGGAATCATGAGATTTATATGATGCGCGCTGATGGCACGCGTCAGGAACGTCTAACGCATCATCCAGCAACGGATAAAGCACCGGCTTGGTCACCTGATGGCA
>VYCT01000262.1:20323-22854 GCA_009843785.1 Candidatus Poribacteria bacterium
CCGGCTTGGTCACCTGATGGCAATAGACTTGTTTTCCATTCAAAGCGGGAACTCAACTGGGATATATACGTCGTTAATGTAGATAGCGGCGTTGAACAACGGTTGACGGATCAACCGCTGATGGACACGTATCCGGCTTGGTCGCCCGATGGGAGTCGGATTGTATACGCTTCAATGCATGTTGGGGCAGCACTTGCTGACTTTGACCTGTACATCATGGATGCAGTTGATGGTGGGAACAAAAAGGCTCTCACCGATACGCCTACCGATGAAGCAGTTCCAGCATGGGCACCAGACGGTGATACCATCGCTTTTCAATTTGAGAAAGATGGCAGATGGGTTATCCACGTCATGCGTGCCGATGGAAGCGAACGCCATGAATTGATTAACAACGGTGCTTGGGCGGCGCAACCGAAATGGTCTAACAGTCTTTCAGACGCGCTTTTAGTCGTGCCATCAGCATTACAGATTCAGCAGTGGGGCAAAATTCGAGCCCCGTAGAATGGTAGTTGACAAATATGCCCAAGGTATTCTAAAGGGGCAAAACTTTACAAACAAAAAGGAGATACCTCTATGCGTTTTAAGACATTCGTATTCGGTACACTTTTCACCTTCGGTTTATTACTCACAGTCGGTATAAGTTATGGTTATGAACGCGCAATTGAAGCAGAAGCGGCGGATACGATCGAAGCACCAATGGTAGTTGCCGATGATGATGCAGCTTCCGGGGGGCAATTTATATGGATGGAAGGGGATCCTGCCACGGGTGGTGGTGGTGAAGGTTGGGCAGAATATAAGCTCCATATTTCAGCACCTGGCACTTACGCCTTGTGGGGAAAAGTCCTTGCTTGGGATGGCAACAGCGATTCATTCTGGGTAACCTGGCAACCTGCTGATCCCGATGAAAACGCGCAAGAAACCCAGAACACTGAGTTCCGCTGGGGTGTCGCGCAAGGCAATGAATGGCACTGGGACCGTATCAACCACTGGTTAGATGGCGGCACCTTTGAACGAGAATGGGAGATAGCGGAAGCTGGGGAAACCACGCTCCGTATTGCAGTCAGAGAAGATGCTTGTATGTTGGATGTGATCTACATCACTGACAACCTCTCCGAGGACGAAGCGGAAGTGAATCCTCGCGATCCGATTCCAGAAGATTCACTAACGCCTGTTGAACCGCAGGATAAACTCGCGACAACGTGGGGCAAACTGAAAGATATTTAATATACCTTGCGGATAAGTGAAAGTTTTTGTAGTTTTCAGGGTTTTCGTTATTGAGACGCCCTCCATTACATTACGGGCTTGACTTTTGTTCTGAGAGAAAACTGATTTTTGACGCAGGAAAAATCGATAGAAAACCCAATATTTAAAAATATGGAAAGGAGGAGTTTTGTGAAATACGGATTACTTTTGACACTGATTGGATTAACGGTGTCCTTATGTGGAATTGTAGGGCTTCATGCTGAAGTTGAAATTGCGCTTGAAGCCGAATTAGCAGACGAGATTGTAGAACCGATGATCATTGCCGATGATAAAAATGCCTCTGATGGCAAATTCATCTGGATGGAAGGTGCCGCTGCCACAGGTGGCGGTGGTAAGGGCTACGCTGAATTTATTATCAATATTCCTCAACCGGACACCTACGCGTTGTGGGGGCATGTCATTGCTTGGGATGGCAATAGTGATTCATTTTGGGTGACTTGGCAACCTGCCGACCCGGACGAAGATGCGCAAGTGACTCAGAATACTGAGTTCCGCTGGGGTGTCGCACAAGGCGCAGCTTGGCATTGGGACCGCATCAATCACTGGTTAGACGGTGGAACATTTGAACGGGAATGGAAATTCAAGGAAGCCGGTGAGACGGTGCTTCGTATCGGCGTGCGTGAAGATGCCACCATGATAGACACAATCTTCGTGACGACAAACTTAAAAGCGACCGAAGCAGACCTTCGTCTCCCAACCGATAAAGATCGGAAGATACAAATTGAGGGACTCGCTGTGGACGCAAAGGGGAAAGCTGCAACCACTTGGGGTTCCCTAAAACAGGCGTATCAATAAGGAAAGGTGGCGTGGACTTGCGCGTGTTGATTCTAAGGTGAACGTATGTTTGATACGCATACCTTGGATATTGAGAGTGCAGGTTGGTGCAAGGGACAATTTTGACAAACCGATTGTTCCGAAACAGATAGCACTGCTCCCTATAATAGTTGATACGCCATGAGTCAAATCCACGTTCAAACTGAACAACGCGATCAGGCGGGCCGAGGTGAAATTCCAATTTCTCCGTTGCCCGCCTATCACGTTTAACAAGTATGT
Organism: Candidatus Poribacteria bacterium; assembly: GCA_009843785.1. Lineage (GTDB taxonomy): Bacteria > Poribacteria > WGA-4E > WGA-4E > WGA-3G > WGA-3G. The sequence goes on from VYCT01000262.1 coordinate 22,640, forward strand.
GTGTCGCATAAGCGAGACCTGAAAGCATTCCAGCCAAGGCGATTTTCCCTCTCAGTTTAACCGAAATACTCTCTGCAGTCGGTGTCCAACCACAAATTAGGGATAAAATAAGTGTAGCGGCACAAATTTTTCTTTTTATACAAGAAATTTGACATAGATTTCGCATTTGTATGGCATTTTCATATATTAAGACTTGACAAAAGAAATATCTTAAG